>CAYWKR010000069.1:0-6030 GCA_964458785.1 uncultured Bifidobacterium sp.
TTGTATAGGATAAACTAGTGTTTCCAATTTCCAAATTTGGTTGCCCAAGTTCGGTATACTGAAATACATTTTGGCCAGATTGGTTTTCAGCATACACAGAAACAATTTGTTCCTGCATGATCCCTTCCTTCAGCTTTGTTATTATTTTGCCAGAAACCGGATTGGCAGGATAATAAGTAGAAAAGCTATTTTCGTCATTCATATAGGGATGAGTTGGGAATTCACCTGTATTATTTGGCTTAATTGAATAACCAATTTCTTTCCATTCTCCATTAACATTGTAATGAATAGGGCCTGAGGAAGTGATCATTTTCATCCCCCCATCTTGATTAATAAAATGTTTACTGTATTTGCTTCTCAGGGCTTTTAATTCTAATAAATCAAAATTTACAGGCAATTTGGAGTCGGTACCTTTTTCAATTTTTCTTTGAGAATTATTAGTTTCTTGAGATGACATCTGAGAATAACACCAGATATTACTGAATAAAAAAATCAGCGTAAATAAAATTTTAGTTGAAATATTGTACATGAATTAAAATTTGAAATTGAGGATTTAAATTATGGATGATTTGAGTAAATAAAATTTAAAATATTTGCATCAACGAATTGTGCATCTAATAAGTCAATGTTCCCATCTCCGTTTATGTCCGTAGAGTAACAACCAGATAGAAATGAACTTATATCATTAGATAATATTGAATCATCTAAAAAGTCAATATTCTCATCTTGATTGATATCTCCTGAATAAAAGGCCCAAACGCCACTACTGACTTCAACCATATTATTACCATAAGCTTTATTCATATTATTGGTAAAATCATAAGTATTAGAAGTATTATAGATTAGTGTGACAGGATTAGATGACCAAGTTTGAATAGCATTCCTATGTTTAATCACTATGTAATATGAATCAGGTATTAACCCTGGATGAAAAGCACAATGTGCATTTCCATTTATATCCAATTCAGTATTAATAATCCCATATGCTATTGGTCCATACGGTGCAGTTTGGCTACGAAGTTCTACATCAATAAAATCAGCAATGCTAGTTGAACTTGATGGAATACATCCCTCATTGTATCTAGCAGGACGCATTGTGTTTGAGGTTAGATAATAACCTTCTATAAGACAAGTTAAATCAAGCTCAATACCAGGTTGGATTAATTTATGAATATAAATATCCTCAAAGCCAGATGAAGTTAGATTACAAGTACTGGCAGAAGGGTCAAAATCAACAGTATTATGGAATAAACCTGCGGTGTAAATGCTGCCATCAATATCATCATAAGCAATACTATTTGTTGGCCATATTGTACCATCCCCTCCAAAATTAACAGCCCAAACAAATTCTCCATTAGCATTCAACTTAAGGACATAGGTCATGCCCGATGACGCATCTAATGGGTAAGTTGCTGTAATGCTTGGGTCAAAATCTAAATTTGTTGAGTAAAATACTCCATTTACGTATAGATTACCTGCTTGATCTGTCTTAATAGAATAGCCAAATTCAACATCTGGTGAAGAAATTTGTTTTATCCAAACCAATCCACCATTAGATGTTGATATTTTTGCAACAAATACATCCTCTGTTGAACCACTAGTTAAATAAACATTATTGCCATTTAATACCCCAAAGTCAATAGTTGCTGTAATAAAATCGCCTACTAAATATAAATTATTTCCATCATTTGTGACCTTTATTCCATGTGTGCTAATATTTCCGGCTGTAGTAGTATTTAAAAAGGCATTTGCCCATATAAAATCACCATTCGAATCTAACTTCAATGTATAGGTATCATATCCGCCAATTCCGGTCATGTTATATGTACCACTTCCTGGATTGAAGTCCTGTGTACCTGTAAATTGACCAGCAAGAAATACATTTCCATTTAAATCTATATCTATCGCATTTGGAATGCCAACTATACTTTTAACCCATGACAAAATGCCACTATTCGAATATTTTGCGACAAATGCCCCGGTTCCCGAGAAAGTAACAGGAGAACTTGAAAACAATTCAAAATCAGTTGAACTATTATATAATCCAATTATATACAAATTGTTGTTCTCATCTAAGGCTAATTGTTGGGAATCGTCAATGTAAGTTCCGTCAAGTTGACTAGCCCAAATAAAACCACCATTTAAATCCAATTTCAATATAAAAAAACTTCCTTGATTTGAATTTAAATAATTTGTTCCACCACCTGGATTAAAGTCAACTACTCCTGTAAAACTACCAGAAATAAAAATATTTCCGCTTTGATCAACTTTGACACTTCTCCCATATGTATAACTTCCAGTTGATCCCTCCAATGAAACCGCCCAGATATAATTTCCTTGTTTATTGTATTTCGCAATAAAACCTTCTGAATTTCCAACTGCTGTAAGATTATTAGTCACTGTAGGTGCAGGATTGAAATCTGTTGTGCCACTATAAAAACCTGTTATTATTACATCTTCGTTGTTATCTATGTCTACGGCATATGAACCATCATATGTATTCGACCCAAAAGATTTCACCCAATCTAATGTTGGAGTTTGGCTAAAGGCCTTAGAAATACCAAAAAAGAAAACAATTGAAAAAGAAAATAAAGTTTTCATCCTTATTCAAGTTTTTTAACAAGGGCTTAAAATTAGTATAATCACTTCGCATAAACCAAAATTATTACCCAAAGATTGCAAGGAAGTGACATGCCGCTGACAAGCCCCTTTACCCTTCAGTGCATCATAAGTATAAGCTTAGCGCTATTTCATTGGGTACTTCCGTTCAGAACCCCTGACAATCAACCTGGTAGAATAAAAAAAGGCCGTCTTTGCAGACAGCCCTTGTACTTCGTTGAACTTCGTATTAACGTTGGTATTCGCTACGAATAATGCCGTAATACTGGAAGGTTTTCATTTTATATCCGCGATCGGTATACTTATCGGTATCACCTACTTCGGGAATAGTAACCCAGTCTTTTGTTTTGGTACGATACCAGCGATACACCGGTACATGATTGCCTTCGCGGCGGATAGGTGCATAGAATTGCAGTTTTTTTCCGGTATACCCTTTCTGCTGCATATCGCTGTCGGTCATTTCATCCTCGGCAATGCTGGCAAAATCTTTGGTTAAGGGGTTTTCCCAACGGTATACGGCTACGCGGTCCGGACCGGGTGTTTTGTATGCATAAAATAAAAAGGTCTTGTCCTTATACTTCCATTGCAACAATTGCCC
The DNA here is from genome assembly GCA_964458785.1 of uncultured Bifidobacterium sp. Taxonomy (GTDB): domain Bacteria; phylum Bacteroidota; class Bacteroidia; order Chitinophagales; family Chitinophagaceae; genus OLB11. The sequence continues at coordinate 3,218 of CAYWKR010000069.1, forward strand.
TTCCTGAATCTCGCCATTGGCAAGGGTTACATAGTTATTATCCTGAACATTCAGCCAGCGGTATACAGCCACCATATCATCGCTTCCCTGCTGCGCCGAAACTACGCCGGGTAATAAAAACAGGGTACAAAGGGCCACCAATCCAAAAATGCTTTTTCTCATAACGCGTTCTATTTTCGAACCACAATGATAATAAAAGGAATTTAGAAAAAACTATTTTTCACCGATTTTTCTTTTATGCCTGAATCCCGTTTCATCCTGTAATAAACGCACTTTCCTGCATTTTTTCATCTTCCCGATTATCTTTAGTCTGCCTTAACCACTTCGCCTGATTCATGAATATTAAACTAGCGCTGTATGCCTATACAAGAACGCAGGGACTTTCTGGCTCAACTTGGTGGTCGCCCACCCGCCAAGCAAGTTCCATACGACATTCAACACGATACCCTTTTTCTGAAGTATGCCAATAAAACGGCACCCCTCGATTTACCTAAACACCGATCGGGATTAAGTGCCTATACCGGTATCTGGGGCGAAAAACAACAGATGCATCTGATACGCCGCCTGCAATTTGGGGTGAAACCCGGTGAACCGGCCGCTCTGTCGGCATTAAGTATGAGTCAGGCGGTAGAAGCTATGCTGAATACAGTACCTCCTGTTCCAGCTCCACCTGTAAATTATTACGAGAATATATACAGCGACCCCACCGGTGTAGCTTTAGGAAGCACGTGGGTGAATGCGGCCTATGGCGATGGAACCGTGGATTATTACCGGAGACTCTAGGTGAAGGCCTGGTGGATGGAACAGATCGCCAAACAGGATTTCAGTATCATGGAAAAAATGATTTTGTTCTGGCATAATCATTTTGTTACCGAATCGAATGTGGTAGGTGATGCTCGTATGTTTTACCGCTACCTCAGTCTGATCCGGACCCATGCCCTCGGTAATTTCCGCGATTTCCTGAAGGCTATGACCAAAGAACCCATGATGCTGTTTTATTTGAACGGGCATTACAATATTAAAAATTCACCCGACGAAAATTATGCCCGTGAATTACAGGAATTGTTCACGGTAGGAAAAGGACCCACGATGTGGACCGAAGCCGATGTAAAAGAAGCCGCCAAGGTACTCACCGGATTCCGGGTAGATATTAATACCCTCACCACTTCGTTTAACCCGGCCTTTCATGAAACCGCCAATAAAACATTCTCTTCGTTTTATGGCAATACGGTGATAGCCGGACTGACCGGTGCCGCCGGCGAAACCGAACTGGATGCCCTGTTCGATATGATTTTTAGTCAGGATCAGATCCTCGCTAAATTCATCTGCCGGAAAATCTATCGCTTCTTCGTGTACTACAATATCGATACCACGGTGGAAAACACTATTATCGATGGACTGGCTCAAACCTTTATTGCCAATAACTGGGAAATTAAACCGGTACTGGCTCAATTGTTCAAGAGCGAACATTTCTTCGATACCCTGAGCATGGATTGTTATATCCGTACACCTCTCGATTACTTCATGGGCGCCGTTCGAAGTCTGAATATTACTGTCGATCCTGGAGCCACCCTGGAAGATCAGTATCGGGCCTGGTATCAGTTTGCCTGGCTGAGTGGAATTTGTGGTCTCGATCCCGGTGATCCGCCGAATGTGGCCGGATGGACCGCCTTTTACCAATCGCCTCAATTCCATCAGATGTGGATCAACAGCGATACCCTGCCCAAACGCATGAAGAATACCGATGCCCTGTTTACCAATTATGGAATTTATGTTTCTTCTACGTATCAGATCAAATGCGATGTGCTGGCTTTTGTTCAAACCCTGAGCGACCCTTCCGACCCGGTGGCTATAGTAAACGATTGTGTGAAATACTTGCTGGCTATTGGATTATCGTCGTCGCTGAAAGACAGCTATCGTTACCTGCTGCTGGATGCCAGTTTACTGAACAGTAGCTGGACCACCGCCTGGAATAATTATATCGGCAGTCCGGGTAATGCTACCTATGCCGGTATTGTACGTACCCGTTTACAAGACATGCTCACCAAGTTATTGCGCATGGCTGAATACCATTTGTGCTAATCTTCAAAAAAAAACAACATGAAGCGCAGAGAATTTATCAAGGCTGGATCGATGGCCACACTGGCTGCCTCAATGAATGGGTTTCCGGTTCATGCCTATGGCGAAAACCCCTTGTTTGGCGCCTTAAGTAAAACCAGGGCCAGTAACGGAAAAGTACTGGTATTAATACAAATGTCGGGAGGTAACGACGGTTTGAATACCGTGATTCCCCTGGACCGGTATACTGAACTGGCAGCAGCCCGTTCCAATATTTTAATTAATCAAAGCAGTGTATTGCCTTTAACAGGAAGTAGTACCACAGGCTTTCATCCGGCGATGACGGCTATGCAAAGTTTATACAATGCCGGTAAAATGAATATTGTACAAGGGGTGAGTTATCCGGATCCGAACTTTTCGCATTTCCGTTCTACCGATATCATGTTCAGTGCTTCCGACAGCAATAGTTATGTGAATACCGGTTGGCTGGGTCGCTTTATAGATAATCGTTTTCCGGGGGCACCGCAATCCTATCCCGATCCGAATTTTTTAGACCCATTGGCTATTCAGATCGGCTCGTCGGTATCGAGCATCTTAACCGGAGCCAATGGTATTAATGGGTTGGCGGTTTCCAGTATCAGTTCCTTTTATCAGATTATTAGTGGAACGGTTGATCCGGCACCTGCCACACCTGCAGGCAATGAATTAACCTTTATACGCTTCATTGCACAACAAACACAGGCCTATACCATGGT
>CAYWKR010000069.1:6130-8151 GCA_964458785.1 uncultured Bifidobacterium sp.
TCGGGTGCGCCGATGATCGTATTTGGCACACAGGTTAATCCTACCATTATCGGAAGCAGTCCGGTACTGCCTGCTTCAGCCACGGTAAACGACAATGTACCGATGCAACACGATTTCAGACAGGTGTATGCATCCATTCTGCAAGATTGGTTTAAACTGGATCCGGTGGATGTGACTTCGATATTAAACGGACAAAGCTATCAAACACTGCCCATCTTTAAATGGTCGGTGAATACGGAAGATGTACCCAGTATAGGTGATGAGCTTGAGGTTATGAATTTCCCGAACCCCTTTAGCGAACATACCGTGATCCGTTTCAAAAGCCAAGGTGGTGCCGCCCAGATTCGTTTGTATGATCTGATGGGAAAAGACATGGGTGTGCTTTACGAAAATGAGGTGCAGCCCGGAACCACCGATGTAGGTATAGACCGTAATCGTTTAGCGGCAGGACATTATTATTATCAGGTGCAGGTAGGTTCTAAAAAAGCGGGACGGCAATTATGTATTGTTGATTAAAGATCAGGCACTGCGTTTGAAAGAACAGAAAAGAAAATTTTGAACGGTTTGAAAGGGTGTGATATGATCTTCCGTTACACAATGTATTTTTTCAAATCCATTGCTTAGTTGTGCCGCTAATTCGTTTTCTGTGTAACGGTGAACCTTCAGCATACTGCAACGATCAGGACCTTTGTCGCTGAACGTACCCATAGCCATATATCCACGAACTGCTTTTCTGGCTATGCCAAGATAATGTTCAATTTCATGTACTTCGTTCAAAAAATGAAAGGTGGCCCGGTCGTGCCAACAGCAATAATATTGTTGTGGTTCAAAATCGTTTATATCGGAAATAATCCAATGCACTTGCTTCGCCTTTTCGCCTAAGCGGCTTTTTGCTTTTTCAATGGCATGTTTTGAAATATCCAGTACACTGATATTCGTATATCCTTCTTCCAAAAGATAATCGACGAATTTAGAATCGCCGCCGCCGATATCGATAATGGCATCTTCATGTTTCAAATTAAATTCATGAATGAAGTGCAATGATGTGGCTGGTAATTCTTGTGTCCAGCTTACTTCATGCGCCTCTTTGGTGGCATATACCTTTTCCCAATGGGCTTTTCGATTTTTGTCCGACATAGACCAAAATTACTGTTTAGGACTTAAAGACCACTCAACTAAAAATCACAAACTGCAATCAGCATTTTACTCCTTTATAAACTTTCTTACACTACTACCTATTTTTAATAAATACATTCCTTGCGATAAGGAATGAATATCTAACTGTAAGGTGGAATTTGAATTTTGGAATTTCCTTTTCAAAACTTCTTGCCCTACAACATTATAAATCGTTATTTCAATCTCTTTATTAAATGCGTCTGATTTTAAAAATAAATAATTATTGGCAGGATTTGGATAAACTCTTATGGACACTTCATTTTCTTTTACCGCACTAGTTCCCGAAGGCCAGCATACTGCTGTATTACCCAATGCATAATTAGGCTGGCACGGTGGTGTGCCTGCAATAGCCGGAAAACCCAAACTATCTAAACGCAAACAACGTGGGCAAAAATGACAACCTACTCCTTTTACATCCGGGCTGTCAATCACACTCATTTGTTTACTCAAGCCTCCAAAATTTCCTATGTACAACTTTTTATCAGGGCCCATATAAATAGAATTGTAATCCTGAAATTTAGCGAAACTAGTATCTAAACCGGCAATATGATACCAACTACTGTCTTGCAAATCGTATTGATACAAATTTCTAATACCGGCAACATATAAATATTTTCCATTGGGCGAAAATGCCAGACCCACGGGCAGCCTTTCATTTTCAGTTGGTAGATTGGGGTCATGTAAAGATCCCAAAGGTCTTTGAATTACAAAACCATTATTTAAAACCCCATCACAGCGGTTAAAATCAGCTATAAATATTTCACCGGTATTCAGTGATTGGCAGGCGCTAGCATATTTATCACCCACTTCGCTAAAGGTGCTTTGCCCTTTAATATCCCAAACAC
>CAYWKR010000070.1:0-8086 GCA_964458785.1 uncultured Bifidobacterium sp.
GAGTCGATTTCCTCATTTTTCTTTGTAGGTAATGGGGTCATAGGTGTTTTATTCCATTTGGCAAAAATCTCGGTAGCGTACTTGTCGCCACTGCCCACCAGGTTTCCTGAGTTATGCACCCAGTTGTACAGCCATTCCTTGTTGGGGACCCGTCCGCTGACACCCTGCAAAGCCGGGCCCGTAGCGTCTTTCAACGGATTATGGCAAGCCGCGCAATTGGCCTGGAACAAGGCTTTTCCATCCGGAGCAGCCAATAGGGAAGTGGTTTGAAGGAGCAGGATTGCTAGTAAAAACAGGATTCCTTTTCTATCTTTAGTCATACGAAGAAGATAACTGACCATCCGTTAAAATATAATAATGTGTTAAATTGAATGAGCGCAAATGTAGTAAGGGAACGCCTAATATTATAAACATTTGATAAAAAAATCTTTTAGTAGTATTCATGCGGCTTTCAGCGGATTTTTTCATGCTTTGAACCCCTGAGAAAAAGGCTTGTGTCATCGAACTGTCATCCTCATTTTTTTACCTGGTCCGGATCATTTTCCTTTCAGCATCCATCAGTATCCCAACCGGTTCTACCCTGTATTTTTTCGACCTTGTTTGATACAGACCGAAAAAAAATAAGTTACTTTCGTTCACCTAAAACCGAATGGCATGAAATATACCACGATTGATCAGCGATTGTTTGTCCAGAACCGGGACCGATTTGTAAAAAAGATGAAGTCCAATTCACTGGCTGTGATCCATGCCAACCCCATCGTACCCGAAAATGGAGATGCGCTTTATGCTGCCCGCCCTAATTCCGATGTGGTTTGGCTTTCTGGTATTATTCAGGAAAAAACCATGGTGATTCTTTATCCTGGTCATCCCGACAAAAAATTCAGGGAAGTATTGGTCATTCTTCGTCCAAATGAACTGCTGGTAAAATGGGAAGGCCATAAACTGAGCAAGGAAGAAGCCACTGCCATTTCAGGAATTCAGACGGTGATGTATACCGATCAGGTGCCTGCCCTACTTCATGCCTGGATGCATGAGGTGGAGTATGTTTATCTCGATACCAACGAAAACGACCGAACGGATTTAAGCATTCCCCGTACCGACCTGTTGGCTGTGCACGATTTCATGCGGCAATACCCTCTTCACAAATACGAACGGGCTGCCCTGATTATGAAGGAACTACGAGGTATTAAGAATAAATACGAAGTAGCGGTATTACAACAGGCGGTTGATATTACGCATAAAGCATTCTTAAGGGTTTGTCGGTTTATTAAACCCGGTGTGATGGAATATGAAATTGAAGCCGAAATTACCCACGAATTTATCCGAAACCGCGCCACACGGCATGCTTATGGATGTATCCTGGCCTCCGGCGACCGGGCCCGTATTCTGCATTATGTAGAGAATAATCAGGAATGCAAAAACGGCGAGTTGATCTTAATGGACTTTGGTGCGGAGTATGGAAATTATTGCGCCGATATGACCCGCACTATTCCGGTGAATGGAAAGTTCAGCAAGCGACAAAAGGAATTGTATGATGCCTGTCTGGCTGTACATATGCATGCTCAACGTATGTTAAAACCCGGCAAGACCTGGCTCGAAATTACCGATAGTGCCGAAGTGGAAATGAATAAGCAGTTGCTGAAAATTGGGTTGCTGAAAAAGGAAGATATTAAAAATGAAAGCCCTGAACAACGAGCCTGCAAAAAGTATTTTTACCATGGTTTAGGTCATCATCTGGGCATTGATGTTCACGATCTGGGAAGTCGCAATACTCCCGTCAAAGAAGGTATGCTCTTTACCATTGAACCCGGAATTTATGTAGAAGAAGAACAAACCGGTATTCGGATTGAAAATAATTACTGGGTTACCAAAACAGGTAATCAGGATTTATTTAAAGGCATTCCTATCACTACGGCAGAAATTGAAGCCGCCATGAAGAAATCATGACCAGGCAATTCTTTGTTCCGTTCATTCTATTTCTTGTTTTCTTTCTGCCTGCACGGGCACAAGATTCATTCAGGGAAGAAGCCATGTCAATTCACGTGGATTCGAATACCCTGGCCGGTACCTTGTGTTTGCCATTAATCAAACCCACAGGGGCCGTTGTACTTATTGTGGCGGGTTCGGGACATACCAATCGCGATGGCAATCAGGAACCCAACCTGATGACCAATGCTTACCAACAAATAGCACATGCATTAGCTGCTGCCGGTATCGCTTCGTTGCGTTACGATAAACGAGGGGTGGGTGAAAGTGTTTTCCGCATCAGTGAACAAAATCTTCGCTTCGATCATTTTATCGATGATGCTGCTCTGTGGATCAAGACCCTTACGAACGATGCGCGCTTTCGTTCGGTTATTGTTGCCGGACATAGCGAAGGCTCCCTGATAGGTATGGTAGCTTGCGAAAAAGAGAAGGCACAAGCTTTCATTTCGCTGGAAGGAGCCGCATACCCGATTGATGAGGTTTTGAAAACACAATTGAAGACCGCCATTCCCGACAGCAATTATTACCAGTTGTCGTGCCGCTATATCGATACCCTGAAACAAGGAATACACTTAACTCATTCTGACCCTGCCCTGGGTTCACTCTTCCGGCCCAGTATTCAGGATTATATGATCAACTGGATGAAGTATGATCCTTCGGTTGAAATAAAAAAATTACAAGTGCCTGTTTTTATTATCCAGGGCGAACACGATATACAGGTGGATACCGGGAACGGAAATGCGTTAAAGAAGGCTTGTCCGAAAGGAGAATACCTTCTTATTCCCGGAATGAATCATGTATTGAAAGAAGCACCTGCCGAACGCAGCGCCAACTTTGCCGTTTACAATATGCCTGAAAAAGAAGTGATGAAAGCTTGTATCGACGCACTGATTGCATTTTGCCGTACACATTCCTGACATCGTTTTATTCGGGATCCAGTTCAATTCGTTTCAAATCAATCAGATTGGAACTGTTGGTATTGAAATGATGGACCCGGTTCCGGACAAAGTGCATCACCTCATCGTAAAAAAGAGGTACTACCGGGGCTTCCTGAATCACTATTCTATCCATAGCCTGAATCAAGGCCAGCCGTTTCTGTGCAACCTTTTCTGTAAGCACCGCCCGATACAAGGAATCGTAATTTCTATTCCGGAACCGGGTATAATTAGGCGGGGAATCGTTCGCTCCGTAAAACAAGGTAAGATAGGCTTCCGCATCAGGATAATCGGCAATCCAGGTAGCCCAGAAAAAAGCAGCCTTTCCATTACTCATTTGTTCGCGCAGCAGGGAAGGAAGCATAATTTCGACTTTGATTTTTAATCCAAGTTCTTCAAGTTGTGATGATACAAAATAGCAACGGTCGGAATAATTATCGTTCGACAGTAAGGTAATTTCAGGAAGGGTTCCTCCCATTTCCTTTTTTACTTCATCCAATAATTGGCGCGCTTTTTCAGGGTCATAGCGATATCCGTGTACCTGACTGCTATCAAACCCCGGAAGGGCCGGTGGTACCATCCCCGCTTCAGCAGCTATGCCAATATTATTTCGGATATAGGTAACCAGCTTCTTCCGGTCGAAACCATAATTAATCGCCTGTCGTATTTTTTTATTCAACAGTATCTTTTGGGTATTCAGACTATCATTCATTAAAAATCCGAGATACTCGACATTAAGATAGGGATGTTTCTGAAGTCGGAATGCCTTCCTGTACTTTGGTTTCAGTTCTCCCCGGCGATTCAGGATCTGATCTTTAAACACGGCATCAATGCTATTCATAAAATCCAGATCGCCTTGCATAAACATCAAAAACTCGGTGGCTTTACTATCCACCTGGGTACATTTAATTCCATCGATATAGGGTAATCGCTTGCCCTGAGAATCAACTTCCCAATAGTGTTCGTTCCGGGTATAGGTAATGGCTACGGCTTCCTCCCATTCCTGAAAAACAAAGGGACCGGTACCACAAGGGTGTGAACGAAAATCCTTCCCCCATTTTTCTACCCCTTCATGTGGAACGATAGAACAATACATCATACTTAAAATGCCTAATACCGGGTAAAAAGGTTTTTGCAGTTTTAACTGAAACGTACTGTCGTTTAAGGCTGTAAAAGGTTGCACCGAATCTACACGATCGTTGAATATCCAGGCCCCGGGTGAAGCGGTTTTCTCATCTGTAATCCGGTTAAAACTATACACCACATCCGATGCTGTCATCCGGCGTCCCTTCCCACCCGGAAATACCTCATTATCGTGGAAGTACACATCGGTACGTAAGTGAAACGTATACAGGGTGCGGTCGGATGAAATATCCCAACGCAATGCCAGAGAAGGAACAGGCTGCATGCTTTCGTCGAATTCCACCAATCGGTTATAGCATTGATATACCTGCCACATGATATACTGATTCTTGGCAAATGCCGGATCCAGCGACTCTACATTTTGCACCTGATTCATGCGGAAGATGCGATGCTTTTTAATTTCTTCCCGGCAGGAAATCAAACTGAAAAAAAATAATCCTGCCAGAAATGAAATGGAATAAATGGTACGCTTCATGATATCACCAAATGGAAAGGTAATTCAGCCGTGATTAAAATCAAGAACAAGGAGCCAATACGATGCAATACCTTTGCACCCATGACATGGAAATACTTTTTTCCTTTGCTGCTGATTCCATTTTGTTTTGGATGTAAACAGAAATCGGAAACCCTGAAGCCAACGGTCGAATCGATTACCGAAACGGTATATGCTTCGGGTATGGTAAAAAGCCTGCATCAATATCAGGTATTCGCGCGAGCAAACTCTACGATTAAGAAACTGGAAGTAAGCGAAGGACAAGTAATACACCGAGGCGATTTGCTGGCGGTTTTATCGGGTGAAGCCAGTAAGTTTCAATCACAAAATGCTGAATTGGCTGCCCAACACAGCGATTATCATTTTAACAGCGACCGGCTAGACGAAGCGAAACTGGCTATTGATATGGCCGGAAAAAAAATGCAAAACGATTCATTGTTGGTGATACGTCAGCGTAAACTGTGGGCATCTGAAATTGGTTCGAAAGTGGAACTGGAACAACGGGAACTGGCCTATCAGAATGCAGTTACAGCATTCGAAACGGCTCAACTCCGGTATTCGGAATTGAAGAAACAACTGGAACTGGCTTCGGCCCAGGGAAAAAATAATGCTTCCATTTCCCGTAGCCTGATGCAGGATTATGAAATACGGAGTGAAATGGATGGACGTGTGTATCAGATTTTAAAAGAAGAAGGAGAAATGACCGGTCCGCAAAGTCCAATGGCAATTATTGGTGATGCTGCTTCCTTTATGCTGGTATTACAAGTGGATGAAAAAGACATCGTGCGGGTGGTTCCGCAACAGGAAATTCTGGTAACCATGGACAGCTATAAAGACCAGGTTTTCAAGGCCCGGGTACATCGTATCAATCCGATGATGAACGACAAAAGTCGCACCTTTGAAGTGGAAGCGTTGTTTGAAAAAGCCCCGGAAGCCCTGTATCCCAACCTGAGTGCCGAAACCAATATTGTAATTCATCGGAGAGAAAAAACACTCACCATTCCCCGCACTTGTTTGGTAGATGATCAGTATGTGATAATGGCTAATCAGGAGAAACGAAAAATAAAAACCGGACTCCGGGATTTTCAGAAAGTGGAAGTGCTGGAAGGATTAAAAGAAGGAGAAGAAATCAGGAAGCCGACTCCATGAGAAAAAACCTGATACTGAATATTGCCTATGCTTTATTACTGGCACGCTGGCGACAAACGTTGGTGGCTGCTATTGGTGTTATGTTCAGTATCACGATGTTCATTACCCTTCTTGGTTTTATGACCGGTTTAAATGATATGCTGGATGGATTGATACTGAACCGCACCCCTCATATCCGCTTGTATCATGATGTAAAAGCCGATTCGAATCAGGCCGTGTATCGGGTGTTTCCGGATGACTATGCCATGATCCGTTCGTTAAAACCCGGCAGTGAAGGACTTCAAATCAGAAATGCTGCCGCTATTGTACAAGCATTAAAAAAAGACGAGCGGGTGCTGGGTGTGGCGCCCAAAGTTTCAGCACAGGTATTTTATAATGTAGGCACAGTAGATCTGACAGGTGTGATTAATGGAATTGATGTGGAAGCGGAACAAAAACTATTTCACTTTTCGGATTATGTTCCGGCGGGAAATTTTATGGATTTAAAAACTGTACCCAACAGCATCATACTTGGAAAAGCAGCAGCCGATAAAATGCTTGCAGCTGTGGGCGATGTCATTCAGGTAACGACCCCACGTGGTGAACGTCATTCGCTGAAAGTGGTTGGATTATTTCAGTCGGGCTTACAAGACCTCGATAAAGTGCAGAGTTATGCATCGGTACCTACTACACAAAAACTGCTTGGACAAAGCTCCGGTTACCTCACCGATATCAATATCAAACTCAAACAACTGGAACTGGCCCCCGGCATCGCAAAAGAATATGCCCGCTTGTTTGAAACCGATGCAGAAGATATTCAAACGGCCAATGCCCAATTCGAAACCGGAAGTGATGTGCGGAGCATTATTTCGTATGCGGTAGGAATTACCTTGTTAATTGTGGCCGGCTTTGGCATTTATAATATTCTGAATATGCTGATTTATGAAAAGATGGATAGCATTGCCATTTTAAAAGCCACAGGATTTTCGGGACGGGATGTAAAAAATATTTTTAAAACCATTGCGGTGTCGATTGGCCTGGCCGGTGGTTTAACCGGTTTACTTTTCGGTAATATTCTTTCGCATGTGGTGGATACCATTCCGTTTAATACTGCGGCACTTCCAACCATCAAGACGTTTCCGGTGAACTACAATCCAAAACATTACCTTATCGGGATTACTTTTTCACTGCTTACTACCTATCTCGCCGGATTATTCCCTGCCCGCAAAGCCAGTAAGATCGATCCGGTTCAAATTATCCGGGGCAAATAACCATGTATATTCTCGAAGCCAAAAACATACAGAAAAATTTTCACGATCCGGTGACCATACCGGTTCTTAAAGGGGTGAGTTTGCAAATACAAAAAGGTGAATTTGTTTCGGTGATCGGAAAATCGGGGTGTGGAAAGTCAACCCTCCTTTATATTCTATCCACCATGGATACCGACTATGAAGGCGAATTGACGATTGATGGGGAATCGATGCGTAACCGGAAAGAACGGGAACTGGCCCGCGTGAGAAACGAAAAAATCGGGTTTGTTTTTCAGTTCCATTATCTGTTGAATGAATTTAATGTGCTTCGCAATATCATGCTTCCTGCTATCAAACTGGGCTTGCATTCGCTGGAAGAAATCGAAAGCAGGGCCATGGAAAAACTTAAACTACTTGATATGGGCGAACAGGCTTTAAAAAAACCAAATCAATTATCGGGTGGCCAAAAACAACGGGTGGCTATTGCGCGTGCATTAATAAACGAACCGCTGATTATTATGGGCGATGAACCCACTGGTAATCTGGATAAAAAAAACAGTGATGTGGTTTTTGACATTCTCAATCAACTCGCCAACGAATTCAAACAAACCATGCTGATCGTCACTCATGATAATGAATTTGCACAACGCACCCATCGTATCATTGAAATGCAGGATGGTATTATTCTGAAATCGTAACAGAATTACTTACTCAGGTACATACTCCGGTCTTTGTACAATTGCCGGAAATAGGGATCACGCAGGTCTTTAATAAAGCGAATCGCTTCGCCGGTACTTTTCATTTCAGGTCCCAGCTCTTTATTCACCCCCGGAAATTTATTGAATGAAAATACTGGTTCTTTAATGGCGAATCCTTCCAGTTTCTTTTCAAAAGTAAAATCCGATAATTTATGTGTCCCCATCATGATTTTGGTGGCCACATTCAGATATGGAATCTGGTATGCCTTGGCAATAAAAGGTGTGGTTCTGGAAGCCCGCGGATTGGCTTCAATAACAAATACATTGCCATCTTTAATAGCAAACTGAATATTGATGAGTCCCCGTATGTTCAATGCCCTGGCGATCTTCAACGCGTAGTGTTCCATGGTGGTTACTATCATCGGTGTCAGGTTAAAGGCAGGTAACATGGCA
>CAYWKR010000071.1:0-8059 GCA_964458785.1 uncultured Bifidobacterium sp.
ACCCGGCTAAAAAAGCCGAATACGAATATGCCAAACATAGTGTCGACAGCCTGATTCCCATCTCCAAAAAGTATCATGAAATGGGACTCGACAGTATGATCAAAACCATGGTGGCAAAAATTAGTCTCGATGGAAATAAAGTCCCTGAATTCAGTAAAAAAATTAAAGTCGATGTAAAAAGCGATCTGAAAAAAGAAATGGATAAAGCCGATAACCATATCCTTCGCTTCTGTCTGATAGGAATGATACTTTTGTTCATCATCGCCTTTATTTATAATGAAAAAATGCGGGAACCCAAGGCCAGTCGTACCGCGAATATGTTCAAGCGCCTTCAACTGCTTTCGTCGGCGGCTTTCAGTATTGGTCATGGGGGGAACGATGCACAAAAAGTAATGGGAATTATCGCAGCTGCACTTATTGCCAATGGCGACCTGCTCGATATTAAATCCATGCCCGATTGGGTTCCTTTAGCCTGTTATGCTGCCATTGGATTAGGAACCCTGAGTGGTGGCTGGAAGATTGTAAAAACCATGGGTACTAAAATCACCAAAGTCACTCCTCTGGAAGGTGTTTGTGCTGAAACTGCCGGTGCCACTACCCTTTTCCTGACCGAACAAATGGGTATTCCGGTTTCAACCACACATACCATTACCGGTTCCATTATTGGGGTGGGTGCAACCAAACGACTCAGTGCGGTTCGCTGGGGCGTAACCATTAATATTCTCTGGGCCTGGATTCTCACCATACCTATCAGTGGTTTGCTGGCCGCTCTGGTATATTGGATCACCAGTCATTTTATTTCCTGATTCAGCTGAAAAATCAGAGCTGGCTTTTTCTTATATTGCATCGTATGAGAAGTCTGTTGGGGTGCCTGCTTATTTTTTTACTTGCAGTTCCGGCCAGTTCGAATGCACAGGATTCTGTGACCTATCACCGCCCCAGGGTGATACTTTTTATGCTTCATATTTCCAGTAATAAGATAGAAGCCCTTCGAAAAAGAGGATTGGAAAAAGATATCCCGTCTATTCTGGCACAGGATGAAGAAATCAATCTGTCGGTGATGAAGGATATGGCTGCAAACTTCCATTATTGTCCGGTGTACTTTTTTTACGATACCTGTTATGAAAAAGCGGTACAAAAACAATGGCAGGATATCGTGTTCTACGATTATGAATCCCTGGTAAAAAAGAAGAAACTGGGCACCAATTCCTTTTCCGATTACTATTTTGCAGAGGTAGGTTACCGGTCGCCGGACGAACAATTGCCGGTGGATTCCACCCATTCACGAATGACACAGGATATTTTACGAGGCGATGAAGGCCATGCGGCTACACGCAATTATGGAATTAATATGTATGATGAAGACTTCAAACCTATACACCGGAAGTTCGGATTTGTTGATATCAGTTTACTAAAACAAGGCCCTCTGTTGGGCAAACGCTATTATGTTTTCACCGGCGCGGCCAAATTTGAGAAGACCCTGATTAAACGGTTCGGGCCCTAGCGGATTTCGCAGTTTATTGCCTTTTGTATACATTTGTCGGCATATACAAAAATCATTAATAACTGAATATGAATTACGACGTTATCGTTATAGGAGCCGGTCCCGGCGGATATGTGGCAGCCATTCGTGCTTCCCAACTTGGATTTAAAACTGCTGTGATTGAAAAAGAAAGCCTTGGAGGTATATGCCTCAATTGGGGTTGTATTCCAACCAAAGCCCTGCTTAAGTCGGCACAGGTTTTTGAATATGCCAAACATGCGGCCGATTACGGCGTTCAGATTACCGATCCCAAGGCCGACTTCGGTGGAATGGTGAAAAGAAGCCGGGGTGTAGCCGATAAAATGAGTAAGGGTGTTCAGTTTCTGATGAAGAAGAACAAGATTGATGTCATCATGGGCTATGGAAAAATTAAAGCCAAAGGTCAAGTGGATGTAACCGGTACCGATGGAAAAAATACTACCTATGCCTGTAAGCATATAATTGTAGCCACCGGAGGCCGCGCCCGCACCCTGCCTAATTTACCTATCGATGGTAAAAAGGTAATCGGGTACCGGGAAGCCATGGTTCTTCCGGTTCAGCCGAAGTCGATGATTGTAGTTGGCAGCGGTGCCATTGGAGTGGAATTCGCTTACTTCTATAATAGCATTGGAACCAAGGTTACCATTGTAGAATTCATGCCACGTATTGTTCCCGTAGAAGACGACGATGTATCAAAAGAACTGGAGAAAAGTTTCAAGAAACAGGGTATCGAAATTATGACCAATGCTTCGGTAGAAAGCGTGGACACCACCGGCGCGGGCGTAAAGGCAAGGGTGAAAACTGCTACTGGTGAAGTGACTCTGGAAGCCGATGTGGTTTTAAGCGCTGTTGGCGTGGTTGCCAATATCGAGAATATCGGACTGGAAGCCCTGGGAGTAAAAACTGAAAAAGGACGTATCGTTACCGATGGCTACTGCCAGACGAATGTAAGTGGCATTTATGCTATTGGCGATGTACTGCCTACTCAGG
This sequence comes from uncultured Bifidobacterium sp., assembly GCA_964458785.1. GTDB lineage: Bacteria > Bacteroidota > Bacteroidia > Chitinophagales > Chitinophagaceae > OLB11. The sequence goes on from CAYWKR010000071.1 coordinate 2,513, forward strand.
CTTTGGCCCACGTAGCCAGCAAAGAAGGAATTGTTTGTGCCGAACATATTGCTTTTCTGGAAAAGAAAAATGCACATAAACCCCAACCCATCGATTACGGGAATATTCCGGGATGTACCTATTGCAGTCCGGAAATTGCCAGTGCCGGTATGACTGAAAAAGCAGCCCGTGAAGCCGGGTATGAATTAAAGATTGGTAAATTCCCCTTTGTGGCCAGTGGGAAGGCTACAGCAGCAGGAAATACCGAAGGATTTGTGAAGGTAATTTATGATGCGAAGTACGGAGAATGGCTGGGAACGCATATGATAGGGATGAACGTAACTGAGATGATCGCCGAAACCGTACTGGGCCGTAAGCTGGAAACCACTCATCATGAAGTGTTGAATGCCATTCATCCGCATCCGACCATGAGTGAAGCGGTGAAGGAAGCAACTGCCATGGCCTTTGGCGAAGCCACCGATATATAATATTCAGGCTGCATTGGGGGAAATGTGGACTGAAGTTCTTAATTTGGAACTATGAAAACACCCCTTTTCCTGAAATGGATACTTCTGGCAGGTATCTGGAGCATATTAATGAATCCGGAGAAGCTTTCTGCGCAAACCGCTGTTCATTTTACGATTACCAATCTGACCCAACCCGCACCAAATGCGTTCGAATATGATGTATTGGTAACCAATACCGGTACTACCGGTCTTGCCATCAGAGGCTATTCATGGGGATTGAACGCCACACCGGGTCTCGAAAACGGAGGAACCATTACACATACTTTTCTTTGCCGGGATACCATTTTTAATTCCTTGCCATCTGTTACCCCGGGTTATACTGCTGCTACCTGGCATATTCGTGCCACTACTACCAATGCTCCCTTAGGTTCAGAAGTTCCCATTGCGGCCGGTGTTCCTTACCGGCTCGCCCGAATGCGGGTACAAACCAGTGCTGCCAGTTTCCCGGCTAACTTCAATCCTTTTAATCCCGTATTACCGCTGACACCCATTCAGGTGGTTTTTGCTCCCGGTAAAACACAGTGTGTGCTCACTGCCATAGTAAACCCGCCCAATACCAGTTTTACTATTTTCGGACTTGCCAATACGCCTGCAGCAGGTTATCTGCAAGCCCTGACAGCCAGTATGGATCCAGACCCCTATGGTCCAAATCCTTTTCTTCTGAATTGCAGCACATGTCCGATTGGTACACCGGTATCTGCCTGCGATTCATATACCTGGCCGGCTACCGGAATAACCTATACCAATAGTGGAATCTACAGTCATACCTTCACGTTCCCGGGTGGTGCCTGCGACAGTATCAGTACTATTAATCTGACTATCAATCATAATTCCTCTTCTACAGTGAATTACAGTGGGTGCGACAGTATTGTTTATAATGGTCAAACCTATACCAACAGCGGAACCTATTCAACCATTATGCCTAATGCCGTTGGGTGCGATAGTATCATTACCCTGAATGCGTCGATTCATCCTTCTACAAATACCGTATTAAACCAGACAGCCTGCGATACCTATACGTTCAATTCAACAGTTATAAGCAGCAGCGGAACGTATACCCAAATGTTTTCTACCCCATTCGGTTGTGATAGTACGGTGACCTTGAATCTCACCATACTGCATTCAACCAGCCATACCCTGAATTTGAACGGATGTGATACTATAAAAGTGAATGGTACTGTATATACCAATAGTGGAAATTACACGCAAATCCTGGTGAATAGTGTGGGTTGCGACAGTATTCTATTTCTAAATCTGAATGTCGCTTCGTCCAGTGCAACTTCCCTGACGGCTGTGGCCTGTTATACCTATACACTGAATGGACAAACCTATACCCAGTCTGGAACCTATACCCAGATATTTACCAATGCGGCCGGCTGCGATAGTATAGTAACGCTTTCATTAACCATTAATGTGAATAGTACTTCTACCCTGAACCAAATCAGTTGTGATTCATTTCAGATCGGTAGCACCACCTATACCGCAACAGGAAATTATGTGCATGTAATTCCTCTCGGTGGAGGGTGCGACAGTTTGATAAATTTAAATCTGACTATATTACATAGTACCTCCTCGGTTCAAACCACTACAGCCTGCGACTCGTATACCCTGAACGGACAAACCTATACCCTGAGTGGAACGTATCAGCAACTTCTGGTGAACAGCGTGGGATGCGACAGCACCATTACCTTATTACTCACCATCAAGCATCAAACCTTTTCGAATCTGAATATCAATGCCTGTGTCAGTTATACGCTTAACGGACAAACCTACACCACTAGCGGTAACTATCAGCAGGTGATCACCAATGCAGCAGGTTGCGACAGTACCATTCAGCTTCAGCTATCCATTCATCCTGTGCAAAATACTTACCTGACACAAACGGCCTGTGATTCGTACACGCTGAATGCACAAACCTATACTACCAGCGGAAATTACACTCAGTTATGGGTTACCAGCTGGGGATGCGACAGCATCGTGCATTTACAATTGACCATTTTACATAGCACCAGCCATAGCGTTAGTTTATCGGCCTGCGACACCCTCTTCCTGAATGGACAACAATATGTAGGCACGGGTGTATATAATCAGATTCTTGTCAATGCCGTAGGTTGCGATAGTGTATTAACAGTGAATGCTACTATTGGTCATAGCACTTCGTTTACCCTGAATGTGAATGCCTGTGACGTGTATACACTCAACGGACAATCGTATACCATGAGTGGAAATTATGTACAGGTACTGACCAATAGTGTGGGTTGCGACAGTACCATTCATCTGATTCTGAATCTGGCCCACAGCAGTACACAAACCCTGAATGTGGATGCATGTGTTTCGTATACCCTGAATGCTCAAACGTATACCAGCAGCGGAACCTATGTACAGCAATTAATTAATGCCGCAGGTTGCGACAGTATTCTTACTCTTCAACTTAGTATTCACTACCCAACCGCCTTTCCAATGAATGCAACAGCCTGCGACGGATTTTCATTGAATGGACAAACCTATACCACCAGTGGAAACTATATTCAGGTATTGAATAACAGCTGGGGATGCGACAGCACCATATATATTACCCTGATTGTGAATTACAGTTCTCATACCAATATCAGTATGACCGCCTGCAATACATACAGCCTGAACGGACAAACCTATACACAGACCGGAAATTATAATCAGTTTTTTACCAATGCCATAGGATGTGACAGTGTGGTGCATCTTCAGCTCACTATTCTGCATAATGTGAATATTAATCTGGTTGAAGCGGACTGCGATTCGTATACCCTGAATGGAATTACCTATACACAAACCGGTACCTATGTTCAAACCTATCCCATCGGTGGTGGATGCGACAGTACCCTTACCTTACAACTCACCATTTTACCCGATACCAAAGAAGACATTACGGTAACAGCCTGCGATCAGTATCTGTTAAACGGACAAACTTATACCCAAACCGGTACCTATGTTCAGCACCGTTTTAATCAGAATGGTTGTGACAGTACCATTACCCTGAATCTGACCGTTCACCAGCGATTCGAACGAAGTCAGTCGGTTCGTATCTGCAAAGGAAACAGCTTCTGGGTGGGTAATCATGCATATAGTTTGGAAGGTCAGTACACCGATTCATTCCTGACTATGTATGGTTGTGATAGTATCATTCATACTCAATTAGACGTTCTGGCAACTGAAGGAAATTCATTTTTTATACCCAATGCATTTAGTCCGAACAACGATGGGCTCAACGACTGTTTCGGTGTAACACATTGGCTGGATATTGAAGAATTCAAATGTGTCATCTATAACCGTTTCGGGAACCAGGTTTACAGCAGCACCGGCGTATGGGATTGCTGGAATGGAAATTTTGCAGGCCAGGAAGCAGAACAAGGAACCTACTTCTATTATATTAAAGCCCGTACTGCTTGTGGACAAATAGAACGGAAGGGTGATCTTCTGCTGCTTCGCTGATGTACTTTAAACTCCTGGTTCGTTATCTTCTGCTACTGACAGGACTTGTGTCAGCGATTCAGGTATTGGCCGGTACAAACAACCCGGCTTATATCTCATTTCAGGTGAAAGCAAACCGTATGGAAACAGAAATGCACTGGAAGAATGAAAAGAACCAACTGTTGCATCGCTTCGATTCATTACATGATTTCCTGAAACGAAGAAAGCAGAAACTTCTTTTTGCCATGAATGGTGGCATGTACACGGAAGAAAGGGAACCGGTAGGATTATATATCCACCAGGGAAAAATCATTCATCCTGTTAATCTCCACTCCGCTAAGGGCAATTTTTACTGGAAACCAAACGGGGTTTTTTATATCACTAAAGACAAGAAAGCAGGAATTTGTCAGAGCGAATCAATCAGTCAGGTAAAGAATATAGCCTGGGCCACCCAATCAGGTCCGATGTTATTAGTCAACAAAAAAATTCATCCCGAATTCAGTCCATCTTCTGCTTCAAAGTATATTCGGAACGGTGTTGGAATACTTCCCGATCAAGAGGTGGTTTTTTTAATTTCCACTTCCGAAGTAACCATGTATGAATTTGCCCGGTATTTTCAGGAACTGGGTTGTACAGAAGCATTATATCTCGATGGATTCGTTTCGAGAATATGGTGGCCTGAAAAGAAGATCAGACCCATGGATATGGATTTTGGTGTTATGATTTCCGTATCGGAAAAACGCAATAACGATTTGCATCATTCTGATGAAATAACTACAAAATAGCAGTGAACGAGAATCAGGAATTATCTTTTCTCAATTCGTGTCACATAATGCTGTGCCCCGTTAAGCTCCAGTGTATAGATCCCCGTTGCCAGCGATGATACCGGGATCACAGATACAGATGCCCCTGCCTTTTTCTCCTGTCTGGCTAATTCTTTTCCCTGCATATCGCGAATAGTCAGGTACATCGTAGCGCGAATAAGCGACTCATCGGTGAAAGAAATTCGCAGCTCTGAAGCTACCGGATTGGGATACACCTGAAAAGGAGCCGCCACCGGCAATGGTTCTGCGGGTGCGTTCAGCGCTATATCGTTGATTACAATATGATCGAAGACAGCATCGTTCAGGGTACTGTCGATATGACTGCAATTTGCTAATCCTACATACACGGTATTCGCCATTGAAATAGTAACTGTATTCAGCAGATTCCAGTTGAGGCCATCTGAAGAAAAATAAGCGGTAAAACTATTTCCGATTCGTTCCATTTTTACCCATCCCGGTTCTGCACCAGCTGTATCGGTATTACTGCTCCAGTCGTTGGTATTTTCTCTCCATTGATGTGCGAATCCGTTCCCGGGTGTCAACACACACATACTTTGCTTACTATCGGTGTTCAGGCTTTCACGAATCATCACACCGGCTTTAGCCCATCCGTAAATATTGCCTACATGTTTCACCCTGGCACTGATACTGATATCGCCACTCATTTGTTTATACAGAAAATGAAATTCATCGTTCTTGTCCCAGATATCTTCACCCGAAGCTAATATTGTATATCGTTGGTGCAAGGCATCGTAACAAACGCTACCCGG
>CAYWKR010000072.1:0-7852 GCA_964458785.1 uncultured Bifidobacterium sp.
CTTCATCGTCAGGAAGTATACCACCTGCTCACCGTACCACTGAACAACAGGCTTTTATGGATGCCGAATATTACCGCCTGATGAAACTGGACAAAGAGGCCATCAGCAAGTATGAAAAATTCATCCGCGATTTTCCTTCCAACCCTACTGCCCGTTTCAATTATGCACGGCTGTTACTCGATCATTTTCAATTAAAAGAAGCAGGCAAACAAGCACGCCGTGCACATGAACTGGATCCGGAGAATGTGATGTTCCATGAATTCTATATTCAAACACTACTGTCTTCTTCCCGTTTAAACGAAGCAGAAGCAGAATATGATCATCTTATTATGAAGCACCCGGATGTAAATGAATATGTATATGGTAAAGCCATTTTGCATCTGATGAAATCGGACTATACCCGGGCGATTGCCGATTTTGATGAACTGGAACGCCGGATTGGTTTCGATGAGGAAATCAGTATGCAGAAAAAAAATCTCTTCGTTAAAACCGGCAATACGGCAGCGGCCATCAGCGAACTCGACCGGATGAAAAAATCGGATCCGGGCACCCCTAAATACGATCTGATGAAAATTGAATTATTGAAATCGTCGAAAGATTCAAATGAAATCAGAACCTATTACGAACAACTCAACCGGGAATTTGAACAAGACCCCATGGCGCAGGTAGCTCTGGCCAGGTATTATCTCGACCGGAACGAAACCTCGCAATACCATAAGTACATGGAAAAAATCATGCGCAATAAAAATCTCGAAGCCGACACAAAAATTGCGCTGATGCTTCCCACCCTGCAGAAAATTGAATCCGACAGCAACGAGAAAAAACAATTAGCCGGTTACGCAAAAATTATTACACAGGAATCGCCTGACAATATGGATGCCCTAAATCTGTATGCCGATTTGCTGTATTTTTCGGGACAACCCGATGAAGCGATGGAAAGCTATCGGAAGTATGTACAACGCGATAGTACAAAATTGAATGTGTGGAATCAGCTCATCAGGATATGTTCTGAAAAACAACAACACGACAGCGTGGTATTTTATAGCAGGCATTGTATAAAGCACTTTCCCGATCAGGCAGCCCCTTATTTCTTTGGCGGGGTTTCTTTTTTTCAATTGAAGCAAAACGACAGTACCATTCAATGGCTAAGCGCCGGCCTGCCCTACTGCAAAGACAATGATGCCTTAGCGGCTCAGTTTTATTCTATTCTGGGTGATGCCTATCATGCGGAAAAACGGTATGCGGAAAGTGATTCCTGCTTCGAAAAATCGTTACAGTTACAACCCCGTGAAGCCGGCACGCTGAATAACTATGCCTATTACCTTTCATTACGTAAAGAAAAACTGGATGAAGCTGAACGGATGTCAAAAAAATCGCTTGAGCTTTCTCCCGATTCCAAATCGTTTCTTGATACGTATGGATGGATTTTATTTCAGAAAGGAAATTACAAGCAGGCACTGATTTATATCGAAAAAGCCATTGCTGCCAACGGTCAGGATGATGGAACTTTATTTGAACATTTAGGCGATGTTTATTTCAAACTAAATGATCCCGAGAAAGCCAAAGCAAACTGGAAACTGGCACGCGATAAAGGAGAACAAAATCCGGTATTATTAAAAAAGATTCAGGATGGTACGTATTACGAGTAAAGTATGGTGGTTTTTTTTGTTGTTGATTATTTTCTCTGGTTGTAATAGCATCAGGCCTTTCTTCATTAAAAACAAAAAGAAAGAAGAACGGAAAGAAAAGCGGACAGAAAAGAAAATTGAACGGAAGGAAAATAAGGTTGAAAAAAAACAGGAAAAAATTGAAGACCTGAAAAACAACCTGGGGAAAGTGGATTCCGGAACCGTAGCTAAAAAAGATACCATCCTCTATGTGGGGCCGGATACGATGTATGCCAAGAGAATAATGGCTACAAAAAAAATTACGTACAACACTTTTCAGTGCAAGGCGAAAATGCACTTCGAGTCGGAAAAAGATAAACAGAATTTCAATATCAACTTCAGGTTACGGAAAGATAGTTTGATTTGGGTAAGTATTAATGCCCCTATCATTGGTGAAATAGCCAGGGCTGTAATTACACGGGATAGTGTGAAAGCCATTGAACGGATTAACAAGAAGCAATACCTGTACTCTTATGCCAATCTTCAAAAGCTGATTAATATTGAAGTAGATTTCAATACCCTGCAGGAATTAATTCTTGGGAATGCCATTGCTACCGATGGTATGGTGACCGAAATTAAGGAACTGGGAAACCTGTCGAATATTCTCATCAAAGGAAAGGATTACACCAATCAGCTCACCTATGCCAGAAACGATTCCTGTTTGAAACAAATTCAGTTGCAAACGGCCCGTCCGGCTTCTACCAGCTCGTTACTCATTAATTTAAACGAATACCAACTGATCGATTTTCGCTTCCTTCCGGTACAACGAAAGTATACCATTCTGGATGTGAAAGGAGCTATGCAACTGGATATGGATATCAATAAAGCAGAATTTGATTTGCAGATTGATTTTCCGTTTTCGATTCCAAGAAATTATAAGCTGCAGGAATAAAGATTGGTTTACCAACCCTTGGTCAATACTTCAGCAATATGCATGGTCTGAAGATCTATTTGCTCATGCCGGATATATGCATCCATGTGCATCAAACAGGAAATATCGCTGGATATCATCACGCGGGCTCCACATTCCAATGCACTGCTCACTTTGGTTTGTGCCATGCCCACCGAAATCGGTTCATATTTAACTGCGAATGTTCCACCAAAACCACAACAGGTTTCGCATTCCTTCATTTCCCTTAATTCCAGTCCCTTTACCTTCGATAATAAGGTTCTTGGAGCGGCCTTTATACCACATTCCCGCAGGGCACCACACGAATCATGATAGGTAGCTATGGTATCGAAGGTGGCACCGCAATCGCTGACCTTCAATACATCCACTAAAAACTCGCTGAATTCGTATACCCTACCCTTTACTTGTTTGGCTTCTTTATGACAGGACGCATTTTCGAACAGCTCATCAAACGAGCCCCGCACATAACCTACACAGGAACCGGAAGGAGCTACAATACATTCCGTTCCACTGAAATCGGTCACAAATTTTTCGCTTACTGCACGGGCCTCTTTAATATAACCGGCATTGTATGCGGGTTGTCCGCAACAGGTCTGGTTGGGATTATAGGATATCTGGCAACCCAGTTTTTCCAGCACACGGGCCATATCAAGTCCTACCTGAGGATATAACTGATCGATAAAACAGGGAATAAATAACTGTACGTTCATGAAGCATTAAAGATATCGTGTTTCAGGGCAATCATTTTCAGTGCTGCAATAGCTGCTTCTTCACCTTTATGTCCGTGTACTCCCCCTAATCGTTCGTAAGCCTCTTCATTCGAATTCACAGTTAAGACCCCAAAAATAACGGGTGCATCCAGCGTGGTATTTAAATAAGTAACTCCCTGTACTACCGAATCACACACATAGTCGAAGTGTGGGGTTTCGCCGCGGATCACACAACCCAATGCGATATAAGCGGTAGCTGGCTTATGACGATAATGTTGCCGGATAGCGAACGGTATCTCTACAGCACCAGGCACCATCAGTTCCTGAATGGAAATTTCCTGACAGGTACTTAGTATTTTCTTTGCTCCTTCACGAAGCTTCGAAACAATAATCTCATTCCATTCGGTATAAACCAAAACAACCTGCGATAATGGTAAACGCAGGTTGCTGTAATTATATAAACCCGAAAGAACGGATGGGGTGGCCATGATTAAGGATTATAGTCTCCCAGGCGGGCCAGCGTTTTATCGATAGTCCGGGCTTGTGAGCTGTTGGGAAATTCGTCCTTAATCCGACGGTATAATTTTAAGGCGTCCTCTGGTTTATTATTCATTTCATACACCATAGCAGCACGCTCGAGATAAAGCGGAGTTAATAGCAGATTATCCTTATCGGAAGATGCTTCCAGATACATTTTTATGGCATCCTCTTTCTTACCTTGTTCCATCAGGGCATCACCTAAACAACCTTTAGCCACAAACGAAATCATACTTCCATTCCCGTCAAATTCTTTCAGGTGTTTTTCAGCATTTTTAAAATCGCCTATTTTCAGGTAACAAACCCCGGCATAATAGTGCGATAAATTCGCGGCCGGTGTACCGCTGTATTTGTCAATAATTTTCAGGAAACCCAGGTTATTTCCATCGCCATTCAGAGCCCAATTCACCGAGTCCATACCAAAATAGGTTTGAGCACGAAAAATGGCATCGTTGGCTTTTTCGATCCGGGGACCTTTGTAAAAACGGGTATATGCAAAAATACCGGCCACAATGGCGGCTATTCCAATCAGAATATTATTGATATTTTTTTTATTGCCTTCGTACCAGTATTCTACTTTTTTAAGTTTGTCGATTCCCGAAGCGGCACGCTCTTCTGCTTCGGTGAGTTTGGGAGCACCACCACTCACCGTTTGACGGGGAGCCGTGTATTTATCCATTTTTGACATAATTCTGTAGCTTTTTTTACGTTAGAATTTGAAGTGGGCAAATGTAGTAAAAAACTTCTGATTTTCAGCCCCTGGCCAAAAAAACAGAGGCTATCCGCCCACTCAATGGTCTGCCTTAATAAACGATTCTGTATGCCTTTTATTTCCTGAGCAGATCTGAAGGCTATAAATCCCGGGGGGCAGCAGCTTCAGTGGCAGACTTTCACGCCAGATTCCTTCAGCCGCTGCGCTGAAATGAAACACTCCCACCTGCTTTCCCAGGGCATCGGTAATGGTAATTTTACCCTCAGTATGCTGTTCAACCGGAATTTGAACATTCAATTGGTCAGTAACCGGATTCGGGAATATACGAACCCCGTTCATCGATTCAACATGGGTAAGCCCATTTGGAGCCTGCCCCCAGTGTGTAACCGATGTGATATTGGTTCCCAGTGCAGAAACCTGTTCTGTAACCTGAAAAACTGGAATTTTCTTTGTTTGTCCAAGCCATTTATATTCATGGATTTGCGTTGGGAAGCCCAAGGGTGCCAGTGTTGTAATAATGGAATCCATTCGGTCTATGGTTGAATGTACCCTCAGTACCTCAAACGTTCCGGCCGGCGTACTGATTGAACCCCAGGCATCTACCTGATTTACCCTTTTCTGCTCTCGTTTAATAACTATATCGCCAATGGGTGCCGGTAATGGAAGGGTAACCGAATATCCGGAATTGGAACTATCGGTATTCCCGTATTGAAGCGGGAAACGGTACAGCACATCCGGTGAACTATACAATGCAGGCAGGGGAATGGCTGTGGTTTGACCAGGTATAGTAATATAGGCACCAAATCCTTTAATTTCCAAACGGGAATCGGAAGCAGCGTAATTATAATATTCATACGCATCGCTTAAAGGCAGATTCCCAATGCTTCCTGCATTCCCCAATAGTGGCTGGGCATAATCGCAAAAAAGAAACACCAGTTGAAATACCAGCGGGGTGGCCCCCATGGAAATAAATTGCTGGTAACTGGTAGTCGGGTTGCTGAGTGGAGTCATGTTCCAGTTCATCCCTGTTCCCGACGAACCTATTGTAATGGTATTCCCCGACACAGGAATGGTTGAATACAGTACACTATCAGGAAGCGGACTGGTAGCAAGCGGACAAGGAAAATCGCTTCGGTAAAGTGTAACAGGCGACTGCGCATGCATCCCTTTCAGACCGGAAATGAATAACGCTGAGAGCAGGTATATTTTCTTCATGGGTTGAAGATGGGCACGACAATCGGCTATTCAAAATTTAATCGATGAAAGTGCTTCCTTCGAATACCATGGTCGCCGGTCCGCAAAGCCAGATATCCGTAAAATGATGTTTCTCTATATGAGCGCACCGGACCAGAAGCTCTCCGCCCGGCGTTGCCACATGAATTTCAGCAGGTCCGGTTTTATCTTTTATAAAGCACAAGGCAGCGGCTGTAACACCGGTACCACACGATAAGGTTTCGTCTTCCACCCCTCTTTCATACGTACGTACACGAATGCTATGTTCATTCACGGGTTCAACAAAGTTTACATTAATTCCTTCCTCACGGTACTTCGGACTATAGCGAATCAAGGCTCCTTCCTTCTTCATATCCCAATCTGAAAGCATTTCAGTAAAATGCACATAATGCGGTGAGCCTGTATCTACTTCATCATAGGTTTCGAAGGATTGGATCCGGGTAACATCTTTCATCTTTAACTCCACCCGGTTTGTTGATAAGATGGCATCATGAACCCCATCGGCTGCCATAAATGAACATGCAGAAGATACTAACCCCAGTTTTCCGGCAAAAGCTGCAATACAGCGCCCCCCGTTGCCACACATGGTACTTATATTCCCGTCAGCATTAAAGTATTTCATCTCGAAATCCAGTTCAGCATGGGTATTCAGCAACATCAATCCGTCGGCGCCAATTCCAAAATGCCTGTTGCACATTTTTTTAATCTGACTTCCATTCAGATTCGAGTATGTTCCTTCGCGGTCATCGATGAGAATAAAATCATTTCCCGTTCCCTGGTATTTAGTGAATTGAATCTTCATCTGGAATAGTTTCAATAATAGACAGTGAGCGCTCGATCATATTTTGAATACTTTTTGGAGCTGATTGACTGAATTCCTTACGTACCCGATTCGCTACAATGGTATTAATGGCCAGACAATGATGGCCCAGTAATTTCCCTAATCCGAAAATTGCTGCTGTTTCCATTTCGAAATTCGTAATACGCATCGAATTCCAGCGAAAATCAGTTAGTTGTTCAACCAGCGATGGGTATTGCAGTCCGGCCCGCAGATTTCTTCCTTGCGGTCCGTAAAAACCGGGACAGGTTACCGTTATTCCCTGATGAAATCCATCGGTAAAGAATGGCAATAAAAAGCCTGAACCTTTGGCTGCATAAGGAATTACCACCGCACGATCAGGTAAGCATTGTGCGCTGAATGCCTTAGCTATCTGCTGCTCTTCTTCACTGGCTTCGAACGGATAATAATGCAATAAATTATCGAGGCCAATTCCGTGGGTAGAAACAACCAGACTATCTACAGGAATATCTGCCTGTAAACTTCCCGACGTACCTAAGCGGATAATTTGCAGTGACTGATGCTCAGGTTTACTTGTTCTTGAATGAAAATCAATATTGAAGCATGCATCCAACTCATTCATTACAATATCGATATTATCGGGGCCAATACCACTGGATAAGACTGTGATTCTTTTTTTTCCGACATAACCCGTATGGGTTACAAATTCACGATGCTGTGTTTTAAACTCCACCGAATCAAAACATGCACTCACAGTGGCTACACGATCCGGGTCGCCGACAGTGAGAATGGTGCGGGCTAAATCGTGGGGACCTGTATTGAGATGATACACTTTGGAGTCGGCATTCAGAATAAGTTCCGACTCGGGAATGACATGCATTTTTTTGTTTACAAACTTAAAATGAAATGCTCATATTGCCTGCTGTGGAATTTGGTAGTTTTCAAATTAGTATTACATTTGCCCCACTCTGGTCTTGTAGCCGAGTGGCTAGGCAAAGCTCTGCAAAAGCTTCTACACCGGTTCGAATCCGGTCGAGACCTCAGAACAAAAACCGCTTTCTGGCGGTTTTTTTATTTCCGTCTGGTGATGGTTCGGGTAAGGCATATTCATTTTTTTTTATATCTTACCTCCCATGCAAAACGTTTCTACTCATCGTACCGATTATTTTGTAATCGGACTGATTGGGATATTCTTTTTGTTGTTCAAAATCCTGCATGCATGGTATGGCTTCCATTGGGAATTTGCCGCGGGATTTTCATACGGATTATATGCCATTGCTCTCT
>CAYWKR010000073.1:0-7795 GCA_964458785.1 uncultured Bifidobacterium sp.
TCATTTCAGGCATTGAAGGGCTCACAGATATTAAAGTGGAACAAGTCGTTGGAATGCCACAACTGGTTGTTCAATATCATCGCGAACGCATTGCACAGTACGGTTTGAACATTGACGATGTGAACCGCATTTTAAATACTGCATTGGCGGGTGGAAAAGCAGGCGTGATTTACGAAGGAGAACGAAAATACAATCTGGTGGTTCGGTTGGCACAATACCGCGATGCGGATGAAGAAAAACTGAAGAATATTTTTATTCCACTTCCTGGTGGTACCCAAATACCCTTGTCGCAATTAGCCGACATCCGTTTCCAATCGGCTCCGGCACAGATTTCCCGGGAAGATGCAGAACGACGTATTGTAATTGAAGCCAATGTAAGGGGGCGGGATATAGAAGGTGTCGTGCATGAAATTCAATCGACCCTGCAGAAAAAACTTCACTTACCTGCCGGTTATTATCTTACGTATGAAGGCACCTTTAAAAACCTTCAGGAAGCCCGGCAACGCCTGCAGATTGCTGTTCCAGTAGCCCTGTTTCTGATTTTTATGCTGTTGTTTCTCTCCTTCCGGAATCTGACAGAAAGCATGATTATCTTTTCAGCCATCCCGCTGGCTGCCATTGGCGGTGTAATTGCCTTATGGGTCCGGCAAATGAATTTCAGCATCAGTGCCGGAATTGGTTTTATTGCCCTCTTTGGAGTAGCCGTATTAAATGGCATTGTTCTTATTTCTCAGTTCAACCGACTTAAAGAAGAAGGTATTCACGACAGTACACAACGAATTTTAAAAGGCTGTTCCACCCGGCTTCGTCCTGTACTGGCCACCGCCGCAGTAGCTTCCTTAGGATTTTTACCCATGGCCTTATCCACTTCGGCTGGCAGTGAAATTCAAAAACCACTGGCAACGGTAGTTATAGGTGGACTTCTATCCTCTACCCTGTTGACCTTGATCATACTTCCCATTTTATATTCGCTATTCACCTCGGGCCATCCTATTAATTTAAAAAGAAGAACCATCATATCGGCCTTTGTACTTACAGGCTTCTTCATGATGGGAAACAGTATTCCGTCACTGGCACAACGATCAGAAATAAGAACGTATTCGCTCGATTCAGTCGTAGCCATTGCATTACGGAATCACCCAGCTATTCGTTCGTCTGAATATTCCCTTGAACAGAATCATACGCTAAAAAGCAAATTTCTTATTGAACCGATGAATATGAACTGGACTTTGGGACAAATCAATTCTTCGGTGATCGATTACAATTTCACTATGTCTTCGGGTATAAAATCGATCCCCGAACAGCGTGCCCTGTTTCGGATTCAGGAAGAACAAATTGCTCTTGGCCGGCTTCAAAAACAAATTTCCGAAGCTGAAGTAAAACGGGATGTCACCCTGGCCTTTATTCAAACCCAATTTGCCTGTTTAAAAGTTGAGGTATTAGACAGTCTGGAAACACTGTACGAACATTTTGCTCACTATGCCAACATCAAATACAAAACCGGGGAATCGGCCTTGCTTGAAAAAATGGAAGCCGAGAGTCTGAAAAAATCCATTCGGTTAAAGCAAATGGAAGGATGGACAGCACGTTCTGTTGCACTCCATCAGCTGCAGGAAATGATGGGTCAGGAAGATAGTTTGAGCATTGCATTTATTCCCGATTTCCTTTTGCCGCTCCCCACACTGGAGAAAAAATTTGTACATCAGGCTAATCCTTTATTTCAGTACCAGATGCAACAGCAAAATGTGTACAAAGCACAGTATAAAGTAGAAAAATCGAAAATGTTTCCTACACTACAGTTGGGTTATTTTAATCAGAGTCTGGATAAAAGAGGAAATTATAGCGGAGTGTCCGTAGGCAGTACCCTTCCTCTTTTCAAAAGTGGCATGCAGAAGAAAATACAATCCTCCCTGCTTGGCATCCGGATTGCAGAAACGGAAACAGAACGGGTTCAACGCTTCCTTCAAAATGCCTATTATGAAGCCTGGCAGGAATGTAATCAATACCGGGAGAGTATTGATTTCTATAAAAAAGATCAGCTTCCCCTTTCAAACAAAATGGCTGCAGTAGCCAACCAGTTATACCAACAGGGCGAAATAGCCTATACCGAATATATTTTAGCCATGCAACATTCGTATGAAATAAAAATCGGATATCTGGAAGCACTGTTACATTATAATCAATGTATTGTACAATTAAATTATTTACTTAATCAGGAATAACATGACCTATTTTAATATACCCTCTATACTTTCCTTTATTCTCATTCTAACCGTGTATTCCTGTCAGAATAAAAGTGAACATTCAGACGCGAATACACCCGAAGCAATACATAATGGGGAGGTTCACTTAAAACCGGAACAGGTACAAGCAATTGGAATTGAACTGGGAAAAATTACACCCCGGAATTTAAAAACTTCATTAAAAGTAAACGGCAAATTAACCTTGCCACCTCAAAACCAGGCATCGGTGTGCTTATCGGTGGGTGGTATTATAAAAAGCATTGCTGTAACGGAAGGTGGATATGTTCATCAGGGGCAAGTGCTTGCTACCATTCAAAGCACCGAATTTATACAACTGCAGCAGGATTATCTTCAAAGCAAACATCAGTTGGAATTTTTAAAATCAGAATTCGATCGGCAAAAGGAATTAATGAAAGAAAATATCAATTCGGTGAAAGCATTTGAAAAAGCGCAGGCAGAATACAAAACGGAATGGGGTAAAAAACAGGCTCTGGCTGAAAAATTAAAATTATACCATACCGATGCCGCAAAAATCAGTGCAGATAATATCCGAAGTACTTTTTCGGTACATGCACCCATCACCGGATTTATTCATACCATTTCGGTGAACATCGGTTCCTTTGCCGAACCCAATAAGCAACTGTTTGAACTGGTTGATAACCGTTTTCTTCATATTGATCTCACCATTTTTGAGAAAGATATATCGAAGGTAAGGGAAGGACAAAAAATTACGTTTACCGACGCCAACGACGCCTCACATTTACATAATGCCACCATCTTCAGCATCAATAAAGCATTCGAATCCGGGCAACAGGCAGTAATAGCCCATGCCTCGATCGACAGTATTTCGGAAACCCTGCTTCCGGGTATGTTTATTGAAGCCCGAATTAAAATTGATGACAGCTATGTGGATGCACTCCCTTCCGAAGCCATCGTAAGCAATGGAAATGATCATTATATTTTTATCGAGGAACATCCTGCAACATATCGTCAGGTAGCCGTTAAAACGGGCACCACCGATTTGAATTATACCGAAATAAAACCCATGGAAACCGTAGACCCTAACAAAAAGATTGTTGTAAAAGGGGCTTACTATTTATTAAGCGAACTTACTAAAGGGGAAGGGGAACATGAACAATGAAAATGCAATAAAAAAAGTAAAAGCAGATAAGAATCTCAAGGGGACGATCGGACAGATTTTCAATAAAATGATTATTGTAAAAGCCGCCTATTCGAAATAAAGAGGGATTGAGACAATGACAGGAATGAACTGCCAGAATCCGAAAAGCCCTATATTCATCCCAAACCATTGTTCCCAGAAATAAAAAAGACTTTTTAGTATTCTGCTGCTATATTCTGCCATTGATTCACTGTATATCTTATTAAATAGATTTATGGGCAACTCCTGCCCCAACGCACTGAATACTGGTACCACACTCTATTTTCGCGCGACATACAACGCTAATGATAAAACCTTTAGAACGTTTTTTCAAAATAATAAAACCTGAAAAAATGCAACTGTATCAGGTATACAGCTATGCATTTTTTAAAGGTGTTATTTCGCTTTCCCTGCCGTTGGGCATACAAACCATCATTAACCTGATCCAGGGAGGTAAGGTTTCCACAGCCTGGCTGGTTCTTGTCTTTATTATCATGATTGGTATTGCCTTTTCCGGCATTCTGCAACTACTTCAACTGCGTATCACGGAAACCATTCAACAAAAAATATTTACCCGGGCCGTTTTCGACTTTGCCTACCGGATTCCAAGAATCCGCTTCGAAGATATCGACCCATACTATCCGCCTGAATTAATGAACCGCTTCTTCGAAGTTCCGGTGTTGCAGAAAAATATTTCCAAAGTTCTGATTGATCTTCCTTCCGCAGTTTTACAAATACTTTTTGGACTGATTGTCCTATCCTTTTATCATCCCTTTTTTATTTCATTCAGTTTGTTCCTTCTCCTGTTGGTAATTGTAGTTATTGTTTTTACAGCCAAGCGTGGGTTAGAAACCAGCATTATCGAATCGAAACAAAAATTCAAGGCGGCCTCCTGGTTAGAAGAACTGGCCCGGGTGAAAGACACCTTTAAACTGGCCGGCAAAACCGACTTACCCCTGACCAGAATGAATTCACTCGCAACAAATTACATTGAGGCCAGAGAATCGCATTTCCGTATTCTGAAATTACAATACATCATTCTGTTGTTTTTCAAAGTTGCGATCAGTGCGTCGCTTCTTTTAGTAGGCGGTTATCTTGTGCTTGAACAAAAAATGAATATTGGTCAGTTTGTAGCCGCCGAGATTATTATTCTACTCTTAATCGACTCTTCGGAAAAACTCATTTTAAATTTTGATACTATCTACGATGTTCTGACTTCTTTGGAAAAAATAAATGAAGTCACCACCATGACCCTGGAAAAGGATGAACAACAAAGTACAGTACATGTAAATTCAAACGCTACGGGATTCGAAGTGGAACTTCATAAAATCTCCTTCCAGTATCCCGGCAACTCCCACCTGATCATAAACGATTCCAGTACCATCATCCGGGCCGGAGAACGGGTCTGCATCGCAGGCGAAAATGGTTCCGGCAAATCCACATTACTCCATCTCATTGCTGGTTTATTCAAACCCACATCCGGAAATATCCTGATCAACAAATTCCATATGGAGAATTACGACCGCTCGGAATTGTATCAGTATTTTGGTCAGGGACTGGTAGACGAAGCCCTCTTTGACGGAACCTTAGCAGAGAACATCTCATTGGGAAGGGAAAACATATCCCCGGAATCTGTTTTGTGGGCCACACAGGTGGTAGGACTGGATTCATATATTAAAAATCTGCCCGAAGGTATTTCTACAAAAATTGAACTCTCAGGCGGTCGGTTACCAGAAAGCATTTATAATAAAATTATTATTGCCCGCAGCATTGTGAGTCGCCCCAAATTACTATTACTCGAAATTGCAATGGATAGTTTTGAGAAAGAAGAACGTCACCGGCTGATTGATTTCTTAACCGATTCATCCAATGCATGGACACTCATTTACATTTGCAACGATGACTACTTTAAGAATAAAGCTACACAGGTTCTGAGAATTGAAAGCGGAAAAATTACCCAATCGTAAAATATGCTGAACATTTCAGAACATACGATCTCCTCAAAAATCAATACCGAAAAGTATCCGGTTTTTGAAGTGCTTGAACAAAAAAGCAGACCAAAAACGTTTTATCGTTCACTCTATGTACTCCTGGCTTTTTTAATTCTGGTTTTGTTTTTACCCTGGACACAAAATATCCAATCGAACGGATTAGTCACCGCCCTCAAACCCGACCAGCGTCCACAAACCATCCAATCGGTGATCTCGGGAAAAATTGAGAAATGGTATGTTCAGGAAGGACAAAAAGTGAAGAAAGGGGATACTATCGTGTATATCTCTGAAATCAAGGAAGAGTATTTAGACCCCGACCTGGTGAACCGTACCGAAAAACAATTAAGCACAAAGGAATTATCGGTTAAATCGTACTCGCAAAAACTTCAGGCTAACGATAACCAGATCGATGCCTTGCTTCAGGCACAAAAACTGAAATACGAGCAGGCACAAAACAAACTAAAACAAGCCCAACTAAAAGTAACAGCCGATAGTATTGATTTAGTAGCTGCCGAAGTCAATACAAAAATTACCAAAGAGCAGGTAGCTCGTATCGAGGAATTATACAAGTCGGGATTAAAATCGTTAACCGAAGTGGAAGGCCGGCGATTGAAATACCAGGAGGCCCAGTCGAAATATATTTCACAGGAAAGCAAATTATTATCCAGCCGGAACGATGTGATCAACGCCCGTGTGGAACTGAGTGCCGTACAGGCCGATTACAATGATAAAGTATCCAAGTCAGAAGCTGAAAAATTCGCCACGATGAGCGCCATGATGGATGCCGAGAATGAAGTAGTGAAGTTGCAGAATAAAATCACCAACTATTTTATCCGTTCCGGCATGTATTATATACTTGCACCGCAGGATGGGTATATCACCAAAGCCATTAAAAGTGGTGTGGGTGAAACTATCAAGGAAGGAACCGAAATCGTGAGCATTATGCCCATGAAATACGAACTGGCTGTTGAAATTTATGTAGCCCCGATCGATATTCCCTTACTGGAAAAAACACAGGAAGTGATGATTCAATTCGACGGATGGCCAGCCATCGTATTCTCCGGCTGGCCCGGAACCAGCTTCGGTACATTTACCGGACAGGTGGTGGCCATTGATAATTTCACCGGGGCCGATGGAAAATACCGGGTATTGGTAGCCGCCGATGAACGAAAACATGCATGGCCGAAAGAGATCCGTTTAGGGGCTGGTGCCAGAACCATTACCTTGCTGAAAACAGTACCCGTATGGTATGAGTTGTGGCGAAAAATTAACGGCTTCCCTCCGGATTATTATAAACATACAAAAGCAAATTCCGGTAAAACAAAATGAAGATGAAACCCCTTCAAATTCTTTTTCTTTGCTTTTGCTCTCTCTTCAGCCGGGCACAAAAAAACGATTCCCTCTTTTTATCTTTCAGCGAATTTTTAAAAAATGTAAAAGAATATCATCCCGTCTCCCGACAATCCGCACTGCTACTTCCATTAGCCGAAGCCGGCGTGATGAGCGCCCGTGGACAATTTGATCCGAAACTATGGTACACGCAGGAGCAAAAACAATACGACAATAAAAATTACTGGAACATACAAAACGGTAGCCTGAAAATACCCACCCTGCCGGGATTGGAATTCACCGCCGGCTACGATAGAAATATCGGTTCTAATACCAATCCTGAACATGCTACGTCTACAAACGGACTGGCCTATACCCAAATTTCAATGCCCCTGCTGCAAGGACTGCTAATTGACGAGAGACGATTTGCACTGAAGAATGCAAAATTGTTTCGCGACCTGTCTCTGCTTGAACAAAAAAATATGCTCAACGAGTTATTTTCCAAAGCATCAAAATCGTATTGGGAATGGGCCCAAAGTTATTACAATCTGCAGGTCATACGGGAAGGAGTTCAATTGGCTGACCAACGTTTACAAGGGATCAAACAAGCAGCATTATTGGGCGACAATGCCCATATCGATACCCTGGAAGCCAGTATTCAATATCAGGACCGGCTGGTGACCATGCAGCAACAGGAAATGGATTTTTATAGTAAAACCCTCTTGCTATCGGTATTTCTGTGGACCGATAAAAACGAAGCACTTGAATTGAGTTCACCGCTTATTCCACCATCCACCGAGGATCTTGATAATACCGATCTGTCGGCATCCATTCTACCGGTTATCGATTCCCTGACCGCTTCTCACCCGGTTATTCTTTCATATCAGAATAAAAAATCACGACTGGCGCTGGAATTCAAATTAAAACAAGATAAACTGAAACCTGTTCTGAATGCAAAGTTCAATCCGCTCTATAATCCCTCCAATCTGCAATCGAGTGTACTCTATGGCAACAATAGTTACAAATGGGGACTTAGTTTTCAAGTCCCTCTTTTACTGCGTAAAGAACGGGGT
>CAYWKR010000074.1:0-7783 GCA_964458785.1 uncultured Bifidobacterium sp.
CCCTGCAGGGTCACTTTCAGACCGCCATTGAAATGGGGATCGATTTTTTGCACCATTTGCAGATTAATAATATGCTTCCGGTTCGCCCTGAAAAAAACTTTCGGATCCAGACGTTCTTCGAGTGCATTCAGTGATTTAAGAATCAAAGGCCGGTTGGTGTTGAAGAATACCCGGGCATAATTGCCAACACTTTCAAATAAGCGTACATCACCCAGCTTAACAAACCAGCATCGTTCCCCATCTTTTACGAAAACCTGATCGCTGGTACTCAGAAAATTTTTTCTGAAGGATACTTCCTGTTCCATACTTCGTTTTACCTTCTGAATAGCATCATGCAAACGACGGTGTTCGATGGGTTTCAGCAGATAATCGAGTGCATTGTATTCGAATGCCTTAATGGCAAATTCGTTGAAAGCGGTTGTAAAAATTACACGGGGTGTATAGTCCAGTTCGGTTAATACGTCAAAACCATTTTTATTTCCGGGCATCTGAATATCGAGGAAGATCAGTTGTGGCTGCAGTTCTTCAATTTTCTCCAGGGCTTCACCTGCATTTTCCGCTTCATCGATAATTTCAATTTCCGGAAATTCTTTCAGCAGCTTTTTTAATTCATTTCTGGCCAGCCGTTCATCATCAATCAAAATACTTTTTATCATAATGGAATTGTTTTTATTTGAGATTAATCTGTACACGGGTTACCACCTGGTTGCCGTCCTGACTGATATTCAGCATAGCTTTATGGCCATAAATAAATTTCAATCGTTCCCGGGTTGAATGCAATCCAAAACCTAAACTGTTTTCGTGCAGGGTGTCGGTTTTCAGTATGCCGGTATTCCGAATTTCGATACATACGTATTCCTTTTCGAGCCAGGAGCGGATATGTACCGAACCGCCTTTTTCGTTTCTTGATATTCCGTGTTTGATGGCGTTTTCGGCCAGTGTTTGCAACATCATGGCAGGTACCTGCACAGTGAGGGTTTCGGTCTGTATATCTTTCGAAAAATGAAGCCGGTCTTCAAAACGGATTTTTTCGAGTGAAAGATAATCTTCTGTCAGCCTGACTTCGTTTTCCAGCGTATCACAGGGTTCCTGATTAGTGATCGAGTGCCGCAGAATATTCGAAATCTGGGTAATGGCTTTGCGGGCCAGTTCAGGATTCTCATCCACCAGTGCACGGATACTATTGAGGGCATTAAAAATAAAATGTGGTTGAAGTGAAGAACGCAGATTCCGGATTTCAAGATCTTTCATAGTGGCTTCCATTTGCAAGGCTTCCAGTTGCCGTTTCCGGTTATTTTCAACATAAGTCCATGAAAAATAAATCAGGCTCCAGATTCCAAACAGAAAGTAAACCGATACAAAAGATCCTGTAAGCGTATTCATATTAAAATCACGAAGCGCTGAGGGTAAGAAAAAATACAGACAGGTATAATAGGTCAGATGATACAACAGGCTCATGAAGAACAGTATAAGGGCAATACGAAGTAATAATTTTTCGGTCGGCCAGGTGTTCAATTGATAGGTACGGATATAATTCCGGAAAAGGTGGGTAATGAATAAGCCCAGCATGGCAATGAATACATTCATCAACAGGACGGTCTTGTTCAGTTCACGGGTGAGGGCCGCTATATAAATATTGAATAGTGCAAAACTCAGCCAGCCCAGGAGTTGAAATAAGCCATATTTTGAAATTCGCCGCATGCCTCACAAAAATAGGGTCAGAAACGGGCCTTGACGGCTGAAATTGATGAATGGAAAGGAAACGGTATACAGGGTGGTCATTCTCATTATTTTAACGAAGGCCCATAAAAGCGAATGAATATATTTGCAGCCAATATCCCGATTTGCATGAAGTTACGTATTCTGTCCCTGCTGATAATTTCCATTCACTCCTCCCTCTGGGCACAAAAAACCGGTGAGAAGGACCAGTTCAGTATGCCATCGCGCGATTATGTGATGTTGCAGTTAGGATATGACAGCTGGCTGAATGCACCGGACAGTATTCAGATTACCGGATTGGGCCGCTCGCTGAATGGGTACCTCTGTTATGATTTCCCGATTTTAAAATCGAATTTCAGTTTTGCAGCCGGTGTAGGAATAGGAACCAGCAATATTTATTTCAAAGATCAGGAAGTGCTGTTGGCCGATACCACAAGTGCCATACAGTTTGTTCCTGAAACACAGGCTTATAAAAAGTATAAACTGAATGCCACCTATATTGAAGCACCTTTTGAACTTCGTTTTTCTGGAAATAAGGAAAACCGGAATAAGGGCTTTAAGGCGGCTGTAGGTTTACGGGTAGGAACCCTGGCCGCTGCGCATACCAAAGGCAAACGAACCTATAATAATAAACCCATCACCGAAAAGGTGAATACCAAGCGCTATCTTGATTCGTGGCGATATGCAGCCACCTTGCGTTTAGGCTATGGCAATGTTTCACTTTTCGGAGCCTACCAGTTAAATGGGTTATTCCGCAGCAATTCAGGACCGGAAGATATCCGTCCTTTCTCGGTGGGTATTTGTTTGAGTGGTCTCTGATTGGCGACCGCCTCTTCCTCCGTCCCTCCCCACGGGATACCTTTTATAGAATTTCTGGGCCGCTCTTAACGGGTTTCCACTAATTTGCGTCAAATTTTAAATTCATGCGAAAATTGTTGTTTTCCCTTGGCTTGCTTGCAGCCGTTCATGGGGCACAGGCACAGGGTGTACAGATCAAGTTTACCGAATACGATCTGCCAAACGGATTGCATGTGATTCTTCACGAGGATCATACCATTCCTACTGTAGCTATTTCAGTTCTGTATCATGTAGGATCTAAGAACGAAGATCCAACCCGCACCGGGTTTGCCCACTTTTTCGAACATCTGTTGTTTGAAGGGAGTGAACATATCGGTCGGGGCGAATACATGAAGCTGGTTCAGAACAATGGGGGCGTAATTAATGCCAATACCACGTTCGACCGGACCTTCTATTTCGAAACCCTGCCTTCCAATAAACTGGAACTGGGCTTGTGGATGGAAAGTGAGCGGATGCTTCATGCCAAAATAGACGAAGTGGGCCTGGAAACACAACGTAAAGTAGTCAAGGAAGAAAAAAAGCAACGCTATGAGAACACACCCTATGGGCATCTGATTGAGCAGATATTCAAAAATTCATTCACCAAACATCCTTATCAGTGGACGCCTATCGGGGAAGCACAGTATATCGATCAGGCTACCCTGCCCGAGTTTATGGAATTTTATAAAACCTATTATGTGCCTGAAAACGCAACGCTTTCAATTGGTGGCGATATCAGCGAAAATCAGGTTCGCGGATGGGTAGAAAAATATTTTGGAAGTATTCCCCGGGGTACCAAACCGTTGGTTCGCCCGCGGGTGATGGAACCGGCACAAACCGAAGAAAAGAGAGTAACCTATTACGATAAGGTACAATTACCTGCCGTGGTATTTGCCTATCATGCACCGGCACAGGGAACCGATGATGCCTATGCCTTGTCGATGCTGAATACCATCTTGTCGGAAGGAAAAAGTTCCCGTCTCCAAAAGCAGGTAGTGGATCTGCAACAAAAAGCGGTAGCCGCCGGAGCGTTCAGTTTACCATCCGAAGATCCGGGTCTGGTGATGATGTACGGGATTGGAAATATGGGTGTAAAGCCAGAAGAACTGGAAGCGTCGATGGATGCAGAAGTGAATAAAGTGCTGACTGAAAAAGTAACAGCACTTGAATTACAAAAATGCCTGAACCAGACGGAGAACGAATTTGTAACTAAAAATCAACGGGTATTAGGTATTGTGGAAATGCTGGCGAATTACCATGTCTACTTTGGTAATACCAATCTGATTAATACCGAACTGGAGCGATATCAGAAAATTACCAGTGATGATTTACTTCGTGTTGCAAAAAAATATCTGCGTAAAGAGAATCGTCTGGTACTGTATTACTTACCTGATAGTCGTAAAAACTAATTTCTGAAACACGTTAAAATAAGAATGATGAAAAATATTGCATTATATATATTGACTTTTGTTTTCTCCTCGTCACTACTAGCCCAGCCTCTCGATCGGAGCATTCGTCCGAAAGCAGGCCCCGCACCCCTGGTTCAGATGGGTGATGTACAATCGTTTGTTACTGCCAACGGTATGAAGGTGTTCGTGGTTGAAAATCATAAACTACCATCGGTAACGTATTCCATCGATCTCGATATTCATCCCGAACTGGATGGCGATATGGCCGGTTACCGCAGCTTTATCGGAGAACTGCTCACGGCAGGTACCAAAACAAAATCAAAGGATCAGTTCAATGAAGAACTGGATATGCTGGGTGCTACACTTTCAATCAGCGATGAAGGTTTGTATATGCAGAGCCTGAAGAAAAATTCCGATAAATTACTGGCCCTTTGTTCTGAAGTGCTGAATTCACCAAAGTTTTCTCAGGAAGAACTGGATAAATTAAAGAAGAAAGCGAAGTCGGCCCTGGCGCAGGAACAGGATGATCCCGAAGCTATGAGTACCAATCTCACGAATGTGCTTCGCTATGGAAAAAACCATATTTACGGTGAGTTGATGACTGAAAAGAGTATCGATAAAATTACCTTGGATCGCTGTAAAAAATATTTCGAAACGTATTTCCGTCCGAATGTGGTTTATATGGCTGTAGTGGGCGACATTACGCTGGAAGAAGCGAAGGCGCAGGTAGAAAAGTATTTCGGTAGCTGGAAGCGCAAAGACGTTCCGGTAGCGCATTACCCCACACCAGCACCGGCTAAAGGGGCACAGGTGGGTATTATTAATAAAAGCGGTGCCGTACAAAGTGTTATTGATGTAACCTATGCCATGGATCTGAAGCCAGGTTCGCCCGATGAAATCAAATTAAAAGTAGCCAACGGTATTCTGGGTGGCGGAAGTACCGGTCGCCTGTTCCAGAATCTTCGCGAAACGCATGCCTGGACCTATGGATCGTATTCTTCTGTACAGAGCGATGAATTACCCAATGCGGGTCAATTCTCAGCTACAGCAAAAAGTACAACCTCGGCCAGCGATAGCTCAGTTGCAGAAATTCTGAAAGAGATGAACCGCTTGCGTACCGAACCCGTTAGCGCCGAAGAATTGCAGGGATTTAAAAACTATATGGCAGGCACCTTCGCTTTAGGACTGGAAGATCCGCGTACGCTCGCACGCTATGCGATTAACGAACGGAAGTATAATATGCCAAAGGATTATTACAGAAATTACCTGAAAAATGTAGAAGCCGTGACGGCCGAAGATGTAATGGCCGTAGCCAAGAAATACATTACACCCGGGGTGGCCTACATTACTCTGGCAGGCGACAAAAAAGCTATAGCCGAGAAAATGAAAGCATTTGGTCCGGTTACTATTTACGATCTGCAGGGCAATCCGGTAAAAGATGAACCTGTTGCACCCATGCCATCCAATATTTCGGCCCGAAGCATTGTGCAAAAACATATTGATGCCACCGGAGGAACCGAAAACTGGAAGAAGGTAAATGATCTGACTCTGGTAATGGCTATGGAAGTGCAGGGTATGAAGATCAATGTGAAAACCGTTCGCAAGGCCCCGAATAAAATGCTGGTGGATGTAAACATGATGGGGAACTCACTGCAGAAAATCGTGTTCGACGGAAGCAATGGGTATATGATGGTACAAGGACAGAAAAAAGACTTTGATGCGGATGACCTGAAAAAGTACAACGATCAGGCGAATATGAGTGAAGAATTGGGTTATCTCGAACCGGCTTGTAAACTGGCATTGAAGGGCATTGAAAAAGTAGATGGTGAAGATGCTTATCAGGTAGAAGTAACTCGTCCGGGTGGTGGCGTTGTAATGGAATATTACAATGTAAAAAATGGGTTGAAAGTAAAATCGGAGGAGAGTGAAGAAACACCACAGGGTGCAGAAACGCAGACCTCCTATTATTTAAATTATCAGGACGGAAAGGGCGGACTTAAATTCCCGCAAACCATTAAACAAAGTGGTGGTCCCATGGGTATGATGGAATTGACACTGCAAAGTATAGAGGTGAATACCGGAATTTCCGACGATCTTTTCAAGTAAGAACTATCTGCTTCAGCCATGCTGGAAATTCAACACCTGAAAAAATACTTTGCCACCCAGAAGGCAGTCGATGATGTTTCATTCTCCATTCAGGAGGGAAGTATTTTTGGATTGCTGGGTCCGAACGGGGCCGGTAAATCCAGTTTACTTCGTATGATTACCGGCATTACCTTACCAGATGAAGGAACGATTCGCTTCAAGGGAATGCCGTTTGATCCGTTGAAACATAGTCACCTGATAGGTTACATGCCCGAAGAACGCGGCTTGTATAAACGAATGAAAGTGGCCGAACAGGCATTATATCTCGCTCGTTTAAAAGGAATGGATTTAGCCGATGCCAAGAAGCAAATCAACGAATGGTTTACCAAGTTGAGTATGCAAAGCTGGGCGAATAAAAAGGTGGAAGATTTAAGTAAGGGCATGTCGCAAAAACTGCAATTTGTTATTACCGTTTTACATCGTCCGCAAGTACTCATTCTCGATGAACCCTTCAGCGGACTGGATCCCGTAAACAGTGCCATCATTAAAGAAGAAATTGATCTGTTGGCAAAAAAGGGTACAACCATCATTTTTTCAACCCATCGTATGGAACAGGTGGAAGAGATTTGCGAGGATATTGTACTGATTAATAAAGGGCGCTTGCTGTTGCATGGAGCCGTGAAGGAAATCAGAAACCGGTACAGAAAGAACCGCTATATTCTGCAAACAGAAGGGCAGGTTGTTTTTGACGGACTGGAAGCGTTGGGGGACGACCGTTATCTGTTTCATGATGCCGGAGCAGAACGGGTTCACGGCTTACTCCAATACTGTATTCAGAAAGGCATCCGAATTGTTTCGTTACAGGAACAGCTTCCTTCGCTAAACGATATTTTTATTGAATGTGTGAACGACGATGGAGGTGCCGTTCGTTCATTTGAAAAACAATCTCATTCATGAAAAAGATCCTACTCATTATTCAACGGGAATACCTGAGCCGGGTAAAGAAGAAATCGTTTCTGATTACTACCTTTCTGATACCCCTGGCCATGTTGGGTATTACGATTGGTCTGGCTGTAATGGCCGCCAAAAGTGAGCAGCGTCAGAAGATTCTGGTATGGGACGAAAGCGGAGTATTTCTGAATAAGCTGGATTCGAATTCAGCTTCGTATAAAATGGTGTATACCAGTCAGCCGCAGGGCGATTATAAAGCCATGCTCGAAAAAGAGGAGGCCGATATTTTACTTCATATTTACCCCTTCGTCAATGGCCAGCCCGATAGTATTAATTTGTACAAACAAGGGGGCCTTAGTTTGAATGCGAAGGATTTTATTTCCGATGAATTGAATGCCGTTTATCAAGTGAAACTTTTGCAGGATGCCGGAATGAATAAATCGAAAATCGATAGTATCAATGAAAGCCAGATTAGCCCGAAGAGTTTCGATCTCGATAATAATCAGGAAACCCATACTGAGATTTCCACTATGATTGGCTATGCCACCGGTTTTTTGATCTACCTGGTTATTCTGATTTATGGTATGGGGGTGATGCGGGGTGTAACCGAAGAGAAAACCAGTCGCATTGCCGAAGTGATTGTCAGCAGTGTGAAACCCTTCCAGCTGATGATGGGTAAAATAGTAGGTATAGCTCTGGTAGGACTTACCCAGTTTACACTTTGGTTACTGCTCACCGGTTTGCTACAACTGGTATTGCCATTATTTGTGCCCGGTGTATCA
>CAYWKR010000075.1:0-7781 GCA_964458785.1 uncultured Bifidobacterium sp.
TTTTTCACCAATATGGATGATTCCATTTAAAAAGGTTCCATTGGTTAAAACCACCGATTTGGATCGAATTTCAATTCCGAGACTGGTCTTAATACCTAAAATTGTTCCACGTGAAACAAGTATTCCGTTCACCATATCCTGCCAGATATCCAGGTTAGGAATGTTTTCTAAAAATTCCCGCCAAGTTGATGCAAATAAATGTCGGTCGTTCTGGGTTCTCGGACTCCACATGGCGGGCCCCTTCGATTTATTCAGCATTCTGAACTGAATCATGGAGCGATTAGATACTATGCCAGACAAACCGCCCAGAGCATCAATTTCCCGAACAATTTGACCCTTGGCGATACCTCCCATTGCCGGATTGCATGACATTTGGGCTATGGTTTGCATATTCATGGTCACCAAAAGTGTTTTTGACCCCATATTGGCCGCTGCCGCCGCCGCCTCACAACCGGCATGTCCGGCTCCTACAACAATTACATCATATTCTGGAAACATGGTACAAATTTATTATCTCTTAGCGGATTAGATCCGGCTTGAAAAGTTTTAAAATGAAATAACCCAGCGAAGAGCCCATACCGTCAAAAACGATATCATACCAATCAAAATGTCTACCCATGTGTAAATACTCCTGTAAAATTTCAATACCAATTCCGGTTAAAATAGAAATTATAAAAATATATAATATATAAAGATAAGATTTGGTGCTACTTAAGGACCAAACCAGAAAAAAAACGAGAAAAAGAAACAGATGAACCCATTTATCCATATAAGGAACAGGATTCCAATGAGGTATTCCCTTTACAGGAAGCAGACACAAAGTGAAAAGTAAAACCGACCACAAAACAGCAACCCAAATCCTGAACACAGGTGGCCACGAAAGATAACGGCTAAAAAGCCTTTTCATCAGATTCAGGAAACCAGCGACGAGTATGCCTCTGCACTCAGTAATGCTGAAATTTCATCCGGGTTATCGATATCCATTTTAATCATCCAACCTTTCATGTAAGGGTCCTGATTTACCGCTTCTGGCGACGCTTCCAAATCTTTATTCACTTCAGTGATAGTTCCTGAAAGTGGAAGAAAAAGGTCAGAAACGGTTTTAACGGCTTCTACCGTTCCAAAAATTTCACCTGCTTTTAATTCCTTACCCTGTGTGCTGATATCTACAAAAACGATATCCCCTAATTCACCTTGTGCAAAGTCGGTAATGCCCACTGTGGCTACATTTCCTTCTATTCTTACCCATTCGTGATCCTGGGTATATTTTAATTCGGCAGGTATATTCATGATATAAAAATTAGGGAGGTAAAAGTATGCTTTTTAAAATATTTTCTAAGGCTATTCACCTTTTTCTTCTTCGTTCTCGGGTTCCGGTTCCGGAATCAAATCATGTTTTTTCAGAATACCATACCACTTGATCATTTTTTTCATGTCACTGGTATATACCCGTTCCCGGTCGTAGGCAGGAAAAAGCTTAGCGAAATAGTTACGAATCGATTGTGCATCTGCTTTTTGTAAATCAATTTCTCCGGCCGAAGCTTCATTCTGATGAAATGACACGAAAACTTCTGCCAGTCGAACGTTTTCCTCTTCGGTAAAAACTTCAATACTATCCAGTGGCGTCACATGGTGTGAACGCGCAGGTACAAAACGTGTTGTATTTTCTTCCAGACTTTTAACAATAGCGCCATCACTTTTTGTTGACAGTAATTGATACAAGCCGCTCATCCCTGAAATAGCCACCAATTCGTTATACTTCATTCATTCCTTTTTTAGAGTTGCAAATGTAAACTTTTGACACTGAATACAAAACCGGGCCCCCATACAGTTTTCAAACCCCCAAATTCAAATCCCGGTAGCCATGAAACCCTGAAGAATAATCGTGGCACTGATTTCATCAACCAGGGCTTTATTCCTTCGGTCTTTTTTCGATAAGCCACTATCAATCATGGTTTGAAATGCCATTTTTGATGTGAAGCGTTCATCGGCAGTAACGATAGGAATAAGCGGAAAATGATTTCTGAATTGTTTAATAAATACTTCTACCGATGCAGTAGCATCTGTGTCTTCATTCCGCAGGTTTTTGGGCAGACCAATAATCACTTTTTCTACCGGTTCCGACCCGAAATATTTTTTTAGAAATGAAATGAGTTGAGGTGTTTCTATGGTACACAAACCACTGGCTATGATCTGAAGTGGATCACTGACAGCAATTCCACATCGCTTTTTGCCATAATCAATGGCCAGAAGTCGGGGCATATTGTTGTATTAATGAAAGAATGACAAATACTGCAAAAAGTACCGATCCCAGTCCATTGGTCGTGGCAAAGGCCAGATTCACCCGGCTGATGTCACGAACCGAAACTAAAGTATGCTGATAAAATAAAAGCAGCATAAACAAGATGGCTCCCGTCCAGTATAAGCTGAAGGGTAAAACCAAACTACCCAGCAAAACAACACAGGAAGCCGTGACCAGATGCAGCATTCTTGAAACAAGCAATGCATTTTTTCGGCCCAACAAAGCCGGAATGGAATTTAAGTGATGTGTACGATCGAACTCTTCATCCTGTAAGGCATACAAAATATCGAATCCGGATACCCAACAAAATACCAAGAGGGAAATAATGAGTATTTCGGAACTAAATGCAGACCGGATGGCTAAATAGGCTCCCAGAGGTGCAAGGGCAAGTCCGGTACCTAAAACCAGATGACACAAGGCGGTGAATCGCTTGGTGTAGCTATAAAATAAAATAACAAACAAGGCCAGCGGTGAAAGGTAAAAACACAGGCGATTGATAAACCACGCTGAAATCACAAAAAGTACTGCGTTCACTATCACAAATCCCAGGGCCCCCCGGCCAGAAATTTTTCCGGAAGGAATTTCCCGAATGGCAGTTCTTGGATTTAAGCCATCAAAAACGGCATCGATATAACGATTGAAACCCATGGCCGCATTCCGTGCGGTTACCATACAAAGCACAACCAGAAAAAAAATACGGAGATATTCAGGTTCTGTTCCGTTTCCCATTGATTTCTGCTGAACGAATGCCAGGGAGAAACCAATCATGGCAAAGGGCATAGCAAAAATGGTGTGACTGAATTTAACCAGTGACAGATAGCGTTGGATGAGCGAAAAAACCTGCAATGAATTGGAATTGCGGCAAAGGTAATTCAGATTCCAGCCGCGGCTTCAAAATCGTTGCAGTTTGCAATCATCTTTATGAAGCGAAAGTAAAGAAGTGCTTTTGTAGTACATTTGTTGCCCCCTATTATGTCTGAACCGTATATCGTCAGCGCCCTGAAATACCGACCACAGCACTTCAATACCGTGGTGGGCCAGATGCATATTACCACCACCCTGAAGAATGCGATCCGGAGTAATCAGCTGGCTCATTCTTTTCTGTTCTGTGGTCCCCGGGGTGTAGGTAAAACCACTTGTGCCCGGATTCTGGCGAAAACCATTAATTGTACCCAGCGCACTCCCGAAGCCGAAGCCTGTGATGTTTGCCCATCCTGCGTTTCGTTTCGCGAAAACACCTCCTTTAATATTCATGAACTGGATGCGGCCTCCAATAATTCGGTGGAAGATATCCGCGAACTGATTAATCAGGTTCGTTTGGCCCCTCAGGCCGGAAAATATAAAGTGTATATTATCGATGAGGTCCATATGCTCAGTCAGGCTGCATTTAATGCCTTTCTGAAAACACTGGAGGAACCTCCTTCGTATGCAGTGTTTATTCTGGCCACAACCGAAAAGCATAAAATTCTACCCACCATTCTTTCCCGTTGTCAGATTTTCGATTTTAAACGAATCACCACCCGCGATACGGTGGAACATCTGGCCTCTATTTGTCAAACTGAAGGAATACATTTCGAAACGGAAGCCCTTCACATGATTGCACAAAAAAGTGAAGGCTGTATGCGTGATGCCTTGTCGATTATGGACAAGATTGCCAGTTTTAGCGGAAACAAAATAAGCTATACTTCGGCCATCGAACATTTGAACCTGCTCGATTACGATTATTATTTCCGTCTCGTGGAACTTTTATTGGCCCAGGATTTAAGTGGCGTGATGCTACTCTTTGATGAGATCAATAACAAAGGATTTGAAGGGGATTTATTTATGAACGGACTTTCGGAACATTTCCGGAACCTGATGATGTGCACCGATCCGAAAGTAACCGGTTTGCTGGATCTTCCATCCAATACCCGTTCCCGGTATGAAGTGCAGGCCCATCAGGTAAAGTTGTCGTATATGATCAATGCCCTTTCGGTATTGAATACAGCCGAACTGAATTATAAACAGGCAAGAAATAAACGATTGCATACTGAACTGGCTCTGATCAAACTCACTCACCTGCATCAGGCGATTCAATTGTTGAGTGATGAACAGGAAGCACTCGTAAAAAAAAAATCCTGAGCGGGAAAAGCAGCATCCTGTATAACCGTATACACCATCCGAAGAAAGAGCCTGCTTCAGTTATTCCTAAGGAAGAAGCGCCCCCCACACCAATTACGAACAAGGTAAGCGATAAGCCGAAACCTGATTATGGCGTTACCCTGAAAAAAATTACCAACTTCAGGGATGCTGGCCGGGAACAATGGCTCGATCAGAACCGCCCCGTTGAAATCAGGGAATTAAATGAAGAAAATGTACAGGCCAACTGGCAAAAATTAATAGAGGCGTTGGCCGGCGACCGGGCGGTATTTCGTTCAGCATTATTGGAATCGCGCCTGAGCTTTTCAACCAACGAAATTCAAATACATACCAATACTGTAGCCTGCGATTTCCTGAAAGCAGAGCGAAACCGGATTCTTGATTTTTTTAAAAACGCCTATCAGAATCAGGAGATGAATGTATTGTTTATGGAAGACAATACCCGGAGTGAACAGGAAGGGAAGAAAGTATTGAGTACCCGTGAAATGTTTGATGAAATGGTTCAGCAGAATCCTGTATTAAAATCGTTGAAGGATATGTTGGGAATGGACTTTGAATACTGAAGCTTGTTGTATATTGTCGTGAATTTTTTCTCTTAAACCCACCATAGAGATGCCCAGAATTGAAGTACTGAAAACATATAAACTTTTTATCGGTGGACAATTTCCGCGAACCGAAAGCGGGCGGTATTATACCCTGAAACATAAGGACCAGATGCTGGCGAATATGTGTCTGGCTTCACGAAAAGATTTTCGCAATGCCGTACAAAGCGCCCGTGCTGCCTTTCCGGGCTGGAGTCTGCGCACCGGATTCCAACGTTCGCAGATTTTGTACCGGATGGCTGAAATGCTCGAAGCCAGAAAAGCTCAATTTGAAGCTGAGTTGTCGGCCATGGGAATTCCTGCTTCAAAAGCCCGTCAGGAAGTACAACAAAGCATCGATACCTGTGTATACTACAGCGGATGGTGCGATAAATATCAGGCGCTATACAGTTCGGTGAATCCGGTGAACGCCACGTTTTTTAATTTCTCCCTGCCCGAACCCATGGGTGTAATTAGTATGGTGGCCCCGGAAGAACCGGCACTACTGGGTTTATTACAACTCATCCTTCCGGCCATTGCAGGCGGCAATACGCTGGTGATACTGGCCAGTGAACAGAAGGCGCTATGTGCTATTACGCTGGCCGAAGTGATGGCGAGTAGTGACCTTCCGGGTGGTGTAGTAAATATACTTTCCGGAAAAAGCAGTGAGCTACATTCGCACTTTGCAAGTCATATGGATGTGAACGCCATAGTGTATGCCCGAGAAAATGTGGCTGAAGAAAAAACCATTCAGGAACTATCAGCCCATAATGTGAAGCGATGTATTCTGCTCCGCTCGCTAAAAAAATGGAAGGCCGGTCCGGAACGTATTTTCGAATTACAGGAAGTAAAAACCACCTGGCATCCGATTGAAACACCGATTGGCGGTGGTGCTAAGTATTAATACCTTGTAACCAGTTATTCATTAACCGAAATCCACAGGGGGTTAAATAACTTTCAGGATGAAACTGTACACCATACACAGGAAGTTGCCGGTGTTGTAAAGCCATAATCCGATCGTCTTCCGACCGGGCTGTGATATGAAGCTCTTCAGGGAATTCCCGATCCGAAACAGTCCATGAATGGTATAGCCCCAACGACTCATGATCATTGATTCCTTCCCAGAGAACAGAACCGGTTCCATAAATGGTTTTTTTCAGTTCTGCTTTTTCACCATGTCTTGGAACGGGCAACGGAATAAGTCCGGCACCATAATGTTGTGCAATAGCCTGATGACCCAAACAAATGCCCAACACATGAAAATGCGGCACGACCAAACGGATAAAGGATAAAAGATAACCCGATTCAAAAGGGGTGGCCGGACCGGGTGAAAGAACAATGCCATGGCAATCGGGTAGTTGCAAACAATCCGGATCGTTGTTTTTAATTACCTGTATATCGGAAACACCACAACGGCGGAGTAATTCGCAGATGTTCCCGGTGAAGGAATCATAATTGTCGAGAAGCAGTATCTTCAATCCGGTAATTTTACACAAAATAATTTCTTCTTGCCGAACCGAACAATATGGATAGAAAAAATAAATGACCGGGCTCTTCGCGGGGTACCATTTTTTCTTTTTATCGACTATGAAATGAAGAATCCTTTGTTGGTAGAAGCGGATCAACTGGAAGAAGAAAATATCCATATTCATTTTCCATCGTATCAGTCCAAAGATCCGCAAACGAATCACCTACAACCGCTTATTCATCCTCACCCCATTTCGTTTGAACGCTATCAGCAATCGTTTCGTTATGTACAGCAACAATTACACTATGGCAATTCGTATCTGTGCAATCTCACAGTGCAAACACCGCTGGAACTCAACGGAACACTTTCTGATATTTATATGCTTTCCCGTGCACAGTATAAAATTTTATTTAAGGATGAATGGGTTTGTTTTTCTCCCGAACAATTTATTTCTATTCAGGGAAATCAGATCCATACGTTTCCGATGAAAGGAACCATAGATGCTTCCATTCCGGATGCGGAAAATAAAATATTAAATGACCCCAAGGAGAAAGCGGAACATTATACCATTGTGGATTTGTTGCGTAACGATTTATCGCTGGTGGCCAGCGATGTGAAAGTGGTTTCGTTTCGTGATATCCAGCGAATTCATACTTCAGCCAAAACACTGTTGCAGGTAAGTTCCCATATTCAGGGTACCCTGCCGCCAGATTTTCGTTCCCGCTTAGGGGAACTTATTTTTAGTTTGCTGCCAGCAGGTTCTATCAGCGGAGCCCCCAAGATCAGTACCATGAAAATTATTCACGAAGCGGAACACTATACCCGTGGATTTTATACGGGTACAGCATATTATTATAACGGAAGCGATCTCGACAGTTGTGTACTGATTCGATTTATTGAAAAAACCGATTCAGGATATGTATATAAAAGCGGTGGTGGTATTACCATTCATAGCCGGGCGGAAGATGAATACCGTGAAATCAACGATAAAATTTATGTACCCCTTATTTGAATCGGTGCAACTGATAGATGCCTGTATCATGCGTTGGGAACGACACTGCCGTCGCATGCACGATTCGTTGCAAACACTGGGTCTTCCGGACGCAGATTATCTGACTATAAAGAAAAGCATTTTGCAACAGGCCACCTCGGGAATTCAAAAGGCCCGCATACTATATGATGGAGATGGTTTTAGTATCGATTTATTCACGTATCATATTCGTCCGTTACGCCAACTTCATCTCATCACCGACAACAACATATCATATACCTTGAAATATACCGATCGTTC
>CAYWKR010000076.1:0-7748 GCA_964458785.1 uncultured Bifidobacterium sp.
GGGTCCTCATCAAAAACAGGTTTCAGGTTTTCGCGAATCTCTCCTGTTTTTACATTTTTATCCAGTCGAACCGTGTAGCTTCTTCCTCCGGCAAATTCTACTCCGTAGTCGAAACCATTGAACAGGGAAGCCACACCCATGATAAGTACAAAAACTGAAATGATATACGCTTTCTTTCTCCACTCGATAAAGTGGAAATGGAATTTCCTGAAGATGGATTCCGATAATTTAGTGAAGTAGTTAAAATGCTTACCACTCTTCATCCGGATATCGGTAATCAAACGCGAAACCAGGATACCACAGAATAAGGAAAGAAGTATACCTAAAATCTGGGTGGTTGCAAATCCAAGTACAGGGCCTAATCCAAATATGAAGAGGATTACAGCCGTCATTAAAATAGTAATATGACCATCAAGAACCGGTGATAAAGATCTTCTGTAACCATCATTGATGGCCTGTTCATGTTTCTTGCCGAGTTTAAGTTCTTCCTTAATCCGTTCGAAAATAATTACGTTGGTATCTACCGCCATACCGATTGTTAACACTAAACCGGCAATACCCGCTGCTGTAAGTGAGGCATGCAAAGCGGCAAGAACACCCACAGTAAACAAGAGATTTAATACCAGAGCGATATTAGCCACCCAACCGGCTGTATTGTAATACACTAACATCAGGATGAAGATGACCAGGAAGGCTATAACGAACGACATCAACCCACCGTCAACAGCTTCTTTACCGAGTGTAGGTCCTACCACTTGCTCTTGTACAATTTTAGCAGGAGCCGGTAATTTACCTGTTTTTAAAATATTTGCCAGATCCTGTGCTTCTTCTACAGTAAAACTTCCTGTGATGTTTGAACGTCCCCCTCCAATTTTTTCACTGGGTGCGGGTGCGGAGTATACAATATCATCCAACACAATGGCAATAGGTTTACCGATATTATCACCAGTCATAATTTCCCAGGCACGTGCACCAATCGTATTCATGGTCATTTGCACATCAGGCTGACCTGTTAACTGATCATAATCCTGACGGGTATCCACGATGGTTTCACCCCCTAAACGCGGTTCATCAGTACCCGGACGCTTTTTGATCGCGTACAGTATACACAGTTTCTCCTTCGATTTTTCATTCACTTCCTTATCAGCATTACCGTAATAGAACTTCAGATCTTTAGGGAATTTATTTTTAACTACATCCAATGCCAGGTATTTATTCAACTGTGCAGTATCCTGTGCACGGATATATGAAACTCTGGCTTCATTTACCACTTCGCCGGTTTTCGGATTCGTACGAACATCAAAACCACCCAACAGGAAGAACCGAAGTGGGTTCTCTTTACGTGCTTTTTCCATTTTTTGTTCATCCGTCAGCCCGGCAGTGGACGTATCTGATTTGGTCGTATCATTCTTTAAAAGTGAACTCAAAGAAGTAGTATCCCCTTTCCCGGTTTTCAGCGAATCGGATTTTACCACTTTATTACTGTCGCTCATCAGGGTATCAGTTTTCTTAATCCCGGCCAGATAATTTTTCAATTCTGCATCGGCGTCAAGAATATTCTGAGAAATGAGGTGTTGAGGATAGGTCTCCCAGAATTCGAGTTTGGCTGTGGCCTGAAGATATTTACGTACCCGTTCAGGATTATTTACGCCAGCCAGTTCTACGCTGATGATACCCCGGTTCTCGTCGAGATTTACATTCGGTTGTGCTACCCCGAACTTATCGATACGGGTTAATAACACACTGTATGTACGCTTAATGGCATCTCTCGATTCGTTTCTCATCACTTTGATCACCAGATCATTGGGCGATGAATAATCGATTTCACGCGAACCGGATTTAGCAAATAAGGTAGCCAGTTTAGCAGAAGGATTTGCTTTCAGATAGGCATCTGTAAATAACGAAATGAAGTCGGCCTGACTGTTTGCCTTCATCCGATTGGCCTCAGCAATGGCAGCGTTCAGACCCGGATCTTTCGGATTATTACTCATACTGCGAACGAGGTCATCGAGGCTCACCTCCAGCACCACATTCATACCACCCTGTAAATCCAATCCAAGATTTAATTCCTGTTCTTTCGCCTCCTGATAGGTATACTTGGTAAAACCGAGATTATACACATTGGTCGAAGCCAGTGAATCGAGCATCAGACGTACACGGTCTTTCACAGCAAACTGCTGTTCTTCTCCACTCAGGGATGGGTTTTCGGCTTTTACCAGCGAAAGCGCTTTTGCTTCCTGCTTCTTTTCAAAATTTCTTACCACAAAGGTGAAAGAAAGCTGGAATAATGAAATGAGAATAAGAGCCAGGGTAAACAGCTTGATCAATCCTTTTAACTGCATGTCGTTGTAACTTAAGTAATTAGTTTTTATTTAGAACGGGCGAAGATACAATTAATTTGGAAAAACGGTAATCCTTTTTGGGTTGATCAACAGCACTGAAATCCATAAAAAAACACCGGAATTCCGGTGTCTTTCTCATTCATTAAAAACCTGACATTTAACGTCCCCAATGCCTGTGACGGGCTGGTCGGTGATGGTGATGGTGCCACATGGGGGGCATGGGTGGACGATGCATATGCCTCATGACCATTCTGCGGTGATCGGCACGACAGTCGTGGCGACTTGCCCGACGATTGGGATGGGCCCCTGCATTGAAACTACTAAAAGTGATTCCGAGGATGAGCAATAGGGTAATTGCCCTTACAACTTTTCGCATAATAAA
Source organism: uncultured Bifidobacterium sp. (assembly GCA_964458785.1). Classification (GTDB taxonomy): domain Bacteria; phylum Bacteroidota; class Bacteroidia; order Chitinophagales; family Chitinophagaceae; genus OLB11. The sequence continues at coordinate 2,725 of CAYWKR010000076.1, forward strand.
AAATTTGAACCACAGACCACAAACTATTTAATGGGTTTATCTGTTTTTACCGCTTTTGATTTCCTTAACACAGAAAAAAAAAGACTGCCAAAGCAGTCTTTTTAAACAATGAACAATTTTTAAATTTATTTGACCATCAGTTTCCCGGTATAACGGGCTCCATTAGCTTCTACAGTGTAGAGATATAATCCTTTTGAAAGGTCGGCTACATTGATAGTAGATTTGTGACTGGTTCCTGCAGATAAGGTACCAAGGTTCAGGCTTTTCACTTCCTGACCTAATACGTTGTTGAAGCGAACTGATGTATTAGCTGTTTCTTTCAGATTCAGTGAAAGAGTTACAAAATTGCTGGCAGGATTAGGGGTCATTTCCACATCCACGATATCGCTGATATCATTTACCGCTTCAGGGTAACAGGTTGGGCAGCTCACTTTCCAGATGATGTCGTGCATTTCACATCCGTATCCAACAGTCCAGGCTAAAGTAGGTATATAATCGCCATACCAGCCAGTTGAATCTTTGTATACTACTGAAGACATATTACGATCGGTTGGATAGAAAGGCATGAAGGTATTATCTCCATTAGGCTCGTAAGACAAGAACAATAATTGGTTATTGTTTCCAACGGTATCACCAGGTGCATACGTAAAACCAGGTTTGAAGGTATAAGAAAGCGAGGCACGCTCACCAGCTGGAACGGTCATATTCACAGCGAAACCAAGATATTTAATACCATAAGAATTAGGAGGAGTGAATGTACTTGAATCGGCAGTAGTTAAAGCACGCTTAACCACCATATTCGCCGGTGCACCTGTTGCATTTACCTGATAAGGTCCTTTGGTAAAATCAGCTGCATTGAACGATTGTAACAGGAAACGGGTAGTATCTACACCGAAATCAGCGCTTTGACCTGTGAAGTAATACTCTGGCAGGTTAGCTCCACCACTATGTACAAATGAAAGAATCACAGTATCCACTGCTGCTGTCTTTTTCACATAAGAAGTAGCAATGTACACGGAATCAATAGTGTAACTGTTTGTTTTTCCAAAAACAATTTCACCGGCTGGTGTATTATTCCGAATGGCATCAGCCCATGGTTCTAATACCTGACCAATTGATTTCCATTGAATTCCATATCCGCTGTTGGGGGCACCATAACGTACTACTGAATCGGGGAACATATTATACAAAGAACGGTTGGCATCCAAGGTAGTAGAAGAAATCCCTTCCTGAGCAGCAACAAAATCTACGTAGTCGATATAAAGACTACCTCCGCGGGTTTTGGTTTTGTGATTTTTAAATTGCTCTTTCCCAATCGTTCCATCCACTTTCGCATTGTCAAGACGGAGGGGTGAATGCATGAGCGATTGTTTTTGTTGTGCCTGAAGATTAGGTAAAACCAGCGCACACAAAGAAATGCCGAGTAAAATCTTTTTCATTTTATATTCTTTTTATTTAATGCGTAAAAATAGCCATTAAATAATTATGAACAAAAAAATATTTTCCTTACGCCCCTCTATACCTTTGCCCCCCATGGAATTAAATTTCAACAACACCCAGGTGGCTTTTCGCCATAAAAGTAATGCTGAAATCCGCCTGGCTTTTCTTCTGTTTTCGTCTATGGCAAGACCCTGGATTACGAAATCGGGAATTGCTTTCACCAAAACCTGTCTTCAGTTCCGGCTTCCTGTGAAATGGCTGATAAAAGGTAGCATCTTCAGGCAATTTTGTGGTGGCGAAACGCTGGAAGAAGCTGATCAGACTGCCCGAAAACTTGCCACGCATGGGGTACATGTTATTATGGATTATGGCGTTGAAGGCAAATCGGATGAAAAGGAATTTGAACAAACCACGCAAAACTTTCTGAAAACCATTTCTTTTTCTGCAACGAAAGAATACATCCCCTTTGTGAGTTTAAAATTTACAGGCTTTTGTCGTTTTGAACTCCTTGAAAAATTACATGATGGCAGTCCGTTAAGTGAGCCGGAAGTGGCAGAAACCATTCGCTTCAGGGAGCGGGTAGATCGGATTTGTGCCGCTGCAGCCGCTTCCGGGAAAATGATTCTTATTGATGCCGAAGAAAGCTGGATTCAGAATCCAGTAGATCAGCTTTGCGATGAAATGATGGCGAAGTATAACCGGGATCGTGTAGTAGTTTTTAATACCTTTCAGTTGTATCGTCATGACCGCTTCCATTTTCTGAAGCAGTCCTATGAAAAGGCCTCTGCAGGAGGATACCTGTTAGGCGCCAAGTTGGTACGGGGGGCGTATATGGAAAAGGAACGATTCCGTGCCAACGATTTATCGTACACGGATCCCATACAACCCGATAAAGCCAGTACCGATCGTGATTACGATGATGCTGCCACCTTTTGTTTACAACATATTGACCGGATTGCCCTTTTTGCCGGTACCCATAATGAAGCCAGTACCTTAAAAATTGCCAACCAGATGAAGCAATTAAATCTGGTTCCCGGCCATCCACATATCCATTTCTCACAACTTTTCGGGATGAGTGACAATATCTCATTCAACTTAGCTGCAGCAGGGTATCAGGTATCGAAATATCTTCCGTACGGACCGGTTCAGGACGTGATTCCCTATCTGATGCGCCGGGCCGAAGAGAATACCAGTGTGGCAGGACAAACCAGCCGGGAACTGAATCTGATTCGTAAAGAAATGGAACGCCGTAAAAAAAAACTGTAATCAGGGTGTTGTATTTTTAAACTGCTGATAGGCTGACTTGATAAAACTCAGGTATTCATACTGGGATGCATCCCGTAAAAATTCATACCCTGGTCTGTACTGCGTCATAAACCGTTTAAGTTCTTCACCCTGTAAATAAGTGATGCGTGCCACCAGTTTTTCATTGAATACAAAATCGATGAACTTTTGCTTTTCCCACTCTTCATACATATCCCGAAAGGCCCATTCCTGCCGGTTCTTCTTACTCAGCATAGCCAGCGGCATCGATCGCATATCAAGATCTTCCTTTCGTTCTTTCCGTAACACCCAGTTATAGGCTTCCCGGTACCGGATGCTGTCTTTTACAAAATCGAGCGGTTTCCCTCTGATATCCACCGCCCGGAGCATCACCGGAGCTTTTTCCATTTGAATCACATAGTATAAGGGTTCCTTTTCGCTTTGAATTCGCAATCGCCGGGTCTGATATCCGATTTTTGAAAATTCTACCAAATCTCCCTTCTGAACAGGGATGGTAAAATGCCCATCCGACTGAAGCGTCATTCCTTTACCTGAAAAAATATTTTTCACATTCACATCAGACAGCATATCTCCGGTAACAGCTTCCCTTACTTCGCCGCGAATCTGAATCTGAGCATGCACCACCTTTCCGGCAAACAATAGAATCAATAGAATGTTCAGTCGAAACATGAAAAACGAAAATAAGGCTAATCAAGAGCAGGCCTTCCGGGTTCACAAAACTTTCACCTAAACCACTACATTAATCATTTTGCCTTTGATACAAATTAGTTTTTTTAATGGTTTACCTTCCATCCAACGTTGCACCACTTCATTCCCAAGCACTTGAGCCTGTATGGTATCCTGATCGAGATCTAATGCAAATTCAATCTCAGTTCGTGTTTTACCATTAATAGCCACCGGATATAAATAGGTATGTTCTTGCAGATACGCTTCATTCCAATCAGGGAAACCGGCATCCAGCACAGAAGTAGTATGACCACACAAGCTCCATAATTCTTCGGCCAGATGAGGGGCATACGGCGAAAGAATGATACACAGGGGTTCCAGAATAAGCCGCTTATGACATTTCAAGGCACTCAATTCATTTACGGTAATCATAAACTGACTGACCGCTGTATTCATGGCAAACGATTCCGTATCGCTTTTCACTTTTCGAATACATTTATGCAGCACTTTATATTCCTCGGGGGTTGGTTCCTCATCGGTGACTTGCCATCCACTTTGTTCATCGGCAAATAAGCGCCATGTTTTTTTAAGAAATCGAAATACGCCTTCTATGCCATTGGTATCCCATGGTTTACTAATCTCCAGCGGCCCCAAAAACATTTCATACATCCTAAACGTATCGGCGCCGTATTGTTTAATAATGTCATCCGGATTTACCACATTGAATAATCGCTTGCTCATTTTTTCAACCAGTGCACCGCATATATACTTTCCATTTTCAAGAATGAACTCGGCTTGCTGATATTCCTTTTTCCAGTTTTTAAACAACTCAATATTCAGTTCCAGTCCATTACAAAAGGCATATTCGGTATACAGGGTATCGGTTTCGTACTGCTCTTTTAAGCCGGCCGAAACAAAGGTGTTTGTTCCCTTGATGCGGTAAACCAAACGACTGTTGCCCTGAATCATGCCCTGGTTTATAAGCTTACGGAACGGCTCATCGAACCCTATCAATCCCAGATCGCACAATACCTTACACCACATCCGCGAGTATAATAAATGACCTACTGCATGCTCGGCTCCTCCTATGTACACATCCACCTGATTCCAGTAATCGCTTCGGGTGCGGTCGCAAAAAGATTGCTCATTTTCAGGATCCATGTAACGCAAATAATACCAGCTACTTCCTGCATAGCCCGGCATGGTATCGATTTCCCTGGTCACGCTTTGGTCTCTGTAGGTAGTCTGTATCCAATCCGTGGCATTGGCCAGCGGTCCCTGTGCATTCGGACCAGGCCCATACGTTTCCAAATGAGGAAGCAGTAATGGTAATTCCTCTTCGGGCAGTGCCATAGCTTCCCCGGCTTCGTTGTACACAATAGGGAATGGTTCACCCCAGTAGCGTTGCCGGCTGAATCCGGCATCCCGCATTCTGTAATTCACTTTTCGCTGACCGCATTTCTTTTCTTCCAGTTCCGACAGTATACGGCTCAGTGCTTCAGCATATGACAACCCATCCAGAAATTCAGAATGGGTTAAACGACCAAGCTTTTGTTCACAGGCCTCTTCTTCAGTATTCATTCCTTCAAAAATTCCCGGAATGGCCAATCCGAAATGTTTTGCAAACGCATGAT
>CAYWKR010000077.1:0-7644 GCA_964458785.1 uncultured Bifidobacterium sp.
CTTTACGAGGGGCTTTGTAATGGTCATAGCATAATTTGTTTTGAATTCGTTTTTGCCTGTTCCCGTACCGGTGATTTCGTAGATATCATCACCCCAAACCGGAGTGTCTTCACCCGAAACCCATACAATAGTATGATTACTCTTGTAGTACAGGGTATCGTCGAACCCAGGTTTCAGCACCTTTCCATCCACAGTACTTTTAAACCAGGTATGGGCCAGTACATTATGGCCTTTGTTTTCAACAATATTACTTCCCATTACCAGATGATTATCGACATAATATTCATCGAACGTGAGGGTGTGTACACTGCCTGAATCGGAATAATTCAGTGTATAATCTACCAGTACTTTACCCCGGCGATAGCGGCCGTCGTTACACATGCAGTTCTGCGGTCCGAAATCAATGATAATATGATTATTGAAGGTATCATGCGTCAGGGTAGCGCAATAACCGCGGGTTTTATAATTCGATAAATTCTGACCAGTCAGCTTCGAGGCAGCATCGTCGGCCAGACAAGAAGCATCATGATACACATATTCGTTCATGGCTAATTCAGAAGCCATCGTGGTATCGTTATCTCTTTCACGCACACACGATGTGAGCGCAAGAATCAGCGTAAAAGTCAAGAGGCTGTATTTTGTAAATGAGATCATAGTACAGTTTAAGCGCCTAAAAGTAATACAATTGAGCGAATTACCTCACCATAAGCAGTAGGTTTAGATGGAAGACTTTAAACAAAAAAGCCACCCGCGATGGATGGCCTTTTATTCAGTCCGGAAAAGGGCTTAATGAAGAGTGATAGTATATACATTACCCCCTATGGTTACCTGGGCGGTATTGTCGCAGGTTCCGTTACCGAAATCGATCGAACGGAGAAGTTTACCACTGGGTTGAATTTCCATGATTCCCTTTGAAATATATCCGCAGGAAAGGGCTTTTACCAAGGGTTGAACAATAGTCATGGTATAGGACGTACTGCCTTTTGTTCCTGAAGCAGAACCGGTAATTTCATACACATCATCGGTTTTATCGCCTATGGTGCTTTCACCCTGCGTCCAGGTGCGGGTGCGGGTCGACGTCCAGCTTATACTGTCGCCGGTCAGCGCTTTCACCACCAAACCATTCACATTTACCTGAAAATAGGTTTGACCCGCCGCGTTATGCCCCATATTACTCACTGATTTGCTACCCATGATATGGTTGTCGTTTACAAAGTAGTTATCAAACGTAATAGTATGTACACTGCCTGAATCCCGGTAATGGCCGGTATATGAGACCAGAATTTTTCCTCTTCGGTTGCGTCCGTCGTTACAAAGGCAATTGGTTGAACCAAAATCGATGGTTATTGTATGGGGAATGCTAATGGTATCGTGTGTAACGGTGGCACAATTACTCGATGTTTTATAGCTGCTCAGATGGTCACCACTGGCTGTTTCAGAAGCATTGTCGGCAATATTCAGTACGTCATTATAGGTGTTTTCAGAGAAACTGAAATCGCTGGCCAGTTGCGTATCCGTATCTTTATCCTTATCGCGCCGGTTGCACGAACTGAGATACAATACTGTGGAAAGGAGTGTGAAGGCTAGTGCCATTCGAACAAAAGGAGTTTTCATAATTTTTATTTTTTAATGCCGCCTCTGACGCACTATGGTACGGCTGGTTTAAAAAAGGAGGTTAAATTATTTTACGAGTCCTTAACCAAGCAGGATTTTGAACTACCTTAGCGCCCTTTTATAAGGAATTTTAGGGGATATGAAGCGTAGAATAGCTATTTATGGAAGCACGGGTTCAATTGGTAAACAGGCACTGGAAGTTATTGGTGCCAATCCTGATCGCTTTGAAGTAGCCATACTCACCGCCCTGAACAATGTGAATGATCTCATCGATCAGGCCCGAATCTATAATCCGGCGGTGGTGGTGATTGGAAACGAAAAACATGCCGGGGCCCTGAAAGAGGCGCTGGCATCCCTTCCCATTGAAGTATTGGCCGGTGAAAAAGCCCTGATGGATGCCGCAGCTGAGGTTTCATACGATATCATGCTGAGTGCTATCGTAGGGTATGCCGGATTGCTTCCTACCCTTTCAGCAATTGAACATGGGAAAACCATTGCCCTGGCCAATAAGGAAACACTGGTTGTAGCCGGAGAATGGGTTACCCGGTTGGCTAAAGAAAAAGGGGTTCGGATTATTCCGGTCGACAGTGAACATTCGGCCATTTTTCAGTGCCTTTGCGGTGAAGCAGACGGAACAGTGGAGAAAATAATCTTAACGGCTTCAGGGGGGCCGTTCCTTGGCAAAAAACCCAATTACCTGATTAATGTAAAAAAAGACCATGCCTTGCAACACCCGAATTGGAGCATGGGAGCAAAAATATCTATCGATTCGGCCAGTCTCATGAATAAGGGACTGGAAATGATTGAAGCGAAATGGCTCTTTGGTTTGAAGAATGATCAGATTGAAGTGGTGATTCATCCGCAATCAATTATTCATAGTATGGTACAGTTTTGCGACGGAAGTATCAAAGCTCAAATGGGCTTACCCGATATGAAACTTCCTATTCAGTACGCCTTGGGTTTTCCTGAACGGATCCCAAACGATTTCAAGCGACTGCTTTTTAAAAATTATCCCACACTGAGTTTCGAATCACCGGATTATAAAACCTTTCGTAACCTGGCACTGGCCCGGGATGCAATGTATCAGGGTGGCAATGCACCTTGTATTCTCAACGCTGCCAATGAGGTAGCCGTAGATGCTTTTATTAAAAACAAATTGGGCTTTCTCGAAATGAGCGATGTTATAGAACATTGTCTGCAAAAGATTACCCATATAGAATCTCCTGAATTAAATCATTATATCGAAACCAACCGCGAAACCCGCGAACTGGCTTCATCTTTTATTAAATAATCCCAATATGAATTTAATGGCTGTCGAATGGGGCGTAGTTGGAGTGAAAGCAGCACAATTGTTGTTGTCGCTCAGCATTTTGGTTATCCTTCATGAGTTTGGACATTATATCACAGCCCGGTGGTTCGGTTGCCGGGTAGAGAAATTTTATCTTTTTTTCGATCCCTGGTTTTCACTTTTTAAACGTAAGGTAGGTGAAACCGAATACGGGATAGGGTGGCTTCCCCTGGGAGGCTATGTAAAAATAGCCGGTATGATTGATGAAAGCATGGATACCGAAGCCATGAAACAACCGGCTCAATCGTGGGAATTCAGAAGCAAACCAGCCTGGCAGCGACTCATCATTATGCTGGGTGGAATTATTATGAACGTTATCGTGGCCATTGTAATCTATTCCATGGTGCTTTTTAGCTGGGGCTCCGAAAATATCCCGATGAATACCCTGCAACATGGAATTTATTTTCCGGATAGTATTTATCACGAAATTGGTTTTCGTCAGGGCGATCAGTTGATCAGTGTGGATGAAAAAAAGATCGATTATCTGGATGATGCCGGCTTACAGATCTTGATGGGGCATTCGGCTGTTGTTCACCGGAATGGAGAAACAATTAATCTTCAATTTCCCGAAAACCTGATTGGAAAGCTGATTGAAAGTAAACGAAAGGGAGCCGGCCTCATTATGCCCCGTGTGCCTGCTCTGGTAGGGTCATTCGATGGACTGAATGAAAAATCACCGGCAAAGGATGCAGGCTTGAAGGAAAATGATCTGATCTTGTCACTGAATGGAGAACCTGTTACTTTTTACGACGAGATCCGGGGCATTTTAAAGAAAAGTGGGGATAGCGCGCGTATTCGTTACCGTCGTCAGGGAATTGAAATGGAAACTACCGCCAAACTGACCACCGATAAAAAATTGGTGCTTCCTTTTATTACCGATCTGAAACAGATGGATAGTATGAGAATCATTCGTGTGGAACACCGCAGCTATTCTTTCTTTGCTGCATTTCCGGCTGGTGTTCAACTCTGTGGTAAAAAACTGGGAGAGTATGTAGGGCAATTTAAAAAAATGCTTCAGCCTAAAACCGGTGCCTACAAGGGTTTGGGAGGCTTCAAGGCTATTGCCAATGCATTTCCTTCCGTTTGGGATTGGGAATCGTTCTGGAATCTCACGGCATTTTTATCTATTGTATTGGCTTTTATGAATCTGCTGCCGATACCTGCGCTGGATGGCGGTCATGTCATGTTCACGCTGTATGAAATGATTACCCGAAGGAAACCCAATGAGAAGTTTCTGGAGTATGCCCAGATTGCCGGTATGATTTTTCTGTTATTGCTGATGGTGTATGCCAATGGAAACGATTGGTTTGGCTGGGGCAGATAAGAATTCAGTAAGAAACCATCATACATTAATTTTACGCCATGCAGGAATTACTCGATAAGGTTGAACTTCTGAAAAAGGAAATTGAAGAAACTCAAATTCAGGACCCCGATCAACTGGAACGTTTCCGGATTCGATTCCTTGGAACCAAGGGGCTTGTGAAGGAATTACTGGGAGAAATGAAACATGTTTCTTCCGACCTGAAGAAGGATTTTGGTGCCCGACTCAATGAATTTAAACAATTTGCCGAATCGCGCTATGAAGAATTCCGCGGACGAGCAAAACCCGGAGCCGAATCCATTAAAAATCAGATTGACGATTCACTGCCAGCCTATCCTTCAGAATCGGGAAGCCGGCATCCTTTGCAATTAGTTATGCAGAAGATGATTTCAATTTTCGAAAAAATTGGGTTTACCGTAGCAGAAGGTCCGGAAATAGAAGACGACTGGCATAACTTCAGTGCACTGAATTTACCCGAAGATCATCCGGCCCGCGATATGCAGGATACCTTTTATATTTCACAAAACCCCGACTGGTTATTACGTACACATACCAGTAGTGTGCAGGTGCGGGTAATGAAGGAAGGCAAACTTCCTATCCGGCAAATTTTTCCCGGAAGAGTATATCGCAACGAAACCGTATCGGCTCGCGCACATTGTTTTTTTCATCAGATTGAAGGCTTGTATATCGATCAGCAGGTGTCCTTTGCCGATCTGAAGCAAACCCTGTATTACTTTGTAAAGGAAATGTTTGGAGAAGACGTGCAGGTACGATTCCGCCCTTCCTACTTCCCGTTTACCGAACCCAGTGCTGAAATGGATGTGAGTTGTTTTATTTGTAACAGTAAAGGTTGCAATGTATGTAAACATACCGGATGGGTTGAAATTTTAGGTTGCGGTATGGTACATCCGAATGTGCTTGAAAACTGTGGAATTGACTCCACAAAATATTCAGGCTTTGCCTGGGGAATGGGGGTAGAACGTACTGCCATGATGCAATACGGGATACGCGATATACGTCTGCTCTCGGAAAATGATGTTCGTTTTCTCAATCAGTTCAAGAACGTATGGGGTGCCTGAACCTGAAATTGATTCTCCTGTAATGATTCTCCTGACTGGTGCATCGGGTTTATTAGGACAGCATGTGTTAAACTATTTGCTGAAAAAAAATCTCCCGGTCAGGGCACTATGTCGTCAGTTACCCGTTGAATTTATTTCAGAAAATCTACGTTCAGAACCGGAATGGCGTACCGGCGATATCCTCGACTTTTCTTTTCTCGACGAAGCATTTCAGGGAATTACACATGTGTATCATTGTGCCGGACTGGTGAGTTATCAGCCTGGCGACCGGGACAAACTGCTTCAGGTGAATGCACAAGGAACGAAATTCATAGTAGATCTTTGTTTACATTATCAGGTCAGGAAGCTGTGTTTTGTCAGTTCTATTGCAGCTATCGGGGATTCGAAGGAAGTAGGTGCCGTATCGGAAGATGATGTTTGGGACCCTGCCAATAATCTGTCGTCGTATGCTTTAAGTAAACGGGAAGCAGAAATGGAAGTTTGGAGAGGTATGGCAGAAGGACTGAATGCGGTTATTCTTAACCCGGGTATTATTCTTGGTGAAGGCAAGCTATCCTCGAGCAGCAATCGTCTTTTTGAACTGGCTATGAAAGAATTCCCATGGTATAGCACCGGAGTAACAGCATTTGTTGATGTGAACGATGTAGTGCAAGCCATGGTAAAATTGATGGACCAGCAAGAGATTACGGGACGCTATATCATAGCAGAAAATAATTACGCCTTCCGTGAAATTATGGATATGATGGCGGATGCTTTTCATTGTCATCGGGCCACCCGTAAGGCAAAGCGTTGGCAAAGTGCTCTTTTATGGCGGTGGCAATGGCTGGTGAGTAAACTATCGGGTCGGTCTCCGGTACTTACTAAAGAAAGTGTTTTTAATGCCTTCAGTGTGAAGTATTTCGATAACAGTTCGCTGCTGCATGTACTCCCCGGTTTTACATATCAACCGGTTCGTGAAACTATTCAACGCATTGCTCATTATCATCTTAGTAAACTGAACAGGGGATGATGCTGCGAATGGCCTGGCGCTACGTATGGGGCAAACAATCGGCGCGGGCGGTAAAAAGGATTTCAAGAATAAGCATGTTCGCAATGGCTATCGGAACGGCTTGTCTGCTCACTGTTCTTTCAGTATTCAATGGGTTTGAAGAATTTATTGAAGGTCTGTATTCCGATTTTTATGCTCCGGTAGAAATCAAGGCCCGTAATGCTCCTCTTTTTAGTAATCAACTTCCCTGGATTCAGACTTTGAAGGAAATGCCGGAAGTAGAGAAACTGAGTTATTATCTGGAGGAAAAAGTGCTATTACGATTTGGTGAACAACAATCTGTGGTTCAGTTAAGAGGTGTTGATACGGGTTACCTTTCCATGCATCATATCCAGTCTCATATTCGCTTCGGTGATTTAGAATGGAAGGAAGGGGCACTGCGTTCGCCAGCTTGTCTTGGATTAGGAGTAGCCAATAAGTTGGGTGTAAATGAAAGCAGTCATCTCCCGGTGAGTGTATTCTTTTTTGGGTCAGGGAATGAAGGGTATTCGTTGGCACCCTATCATGAAAATTTTCTGGAGACTCAAGGAATTTTTGTTCTCCAGGAGGATATTGATAATCGCTATGTGTATATGCCATTGAAAGCTATGCAGGAATATAGTTTGCATGATGAGTTGCTGAGTGGACTGGAAGTGTCGCTCAAACCTGGTGTAGATGAAGAGGATTTCGTGCAAAAATTGAATAGTAAAAATTTGATGAACGGATTTGTTGCAAAAACCCGTTTTGAACAAAATCGTACCCTATATTTTATTCTCCGCAGTGAGCGATGGGCAGTTTTTGCCATCCTGAGTTTTATGTTGTTAATCGCATCCTTCAATATTATGGCTTGTTTGTCGATGTTGGTCATTGAAAAAGAAAGAGACATACGGATTTTGCGAGCCCTGGGATTACAGCCAATACAAATCCGGTTTTTATTCTTGTTAACCGGAATGGTGTTATCACTACTCGGTGCCGTTCTTGGAATAGCTATCGCGGCATTACTTTGTTATGTACAGCAACATTTTGGGATTATTCGACTGGGAGATAGCGGACATTTTCTGATTGAAGCGTATCCGGTAAAGATGCGTCCGCTTGATTTTATTTTGATAGGATGTACTATCCTTGCCATTGCCTTACTGACTTCATGGATTCCGGCAGGAAAGGCCAGTCGGAATAGTCGTTCGCTGAAGATGGCATAAAAAAAACCGCCCGGTTGGTTGGAGCGGCTTTTAATGTAAACTCTTTATTTTTATTT
>CAYWKR010000078.1:0-7641 GCA_964458785.1 uncultured Bifidobacterium sp.
AAAGCACATCGTAGGCGCTTCCGTTCATGAGGTTTGTCCAGAAAGAAATTTGCGAGTTGATACCCACTCGGCACGACCAAGCAGAATAATCGCGTTGAACATCCGTAGCTGTTATTTGAGTTCCGGATATGCCATGATCGAAAAATCCATCCATACCACTTTCGGCAGTATGTGTTGAGGTGCCTATGGTTCCGAATTGCTGAAACCATTCCGGTCCGCTGATAACCGGCTCTGTACCCGGGTTTCCAAATAAAGATCGTAATCCCTGCATAAAGGTCCGGTCTTGTCCGATCCTGCAGCCTCTGATATCAACAAAACTATTGTTTAACCGATTTCTCACTGTGGCCAGTTGTGTCCGCAAGGTGTTATGATTATCGAGATATACCGATGACAGAATAAAGGAACCCGGAGTCTGGAACGAATTAGCATTGAGTGTATTCAGCGTTTGCGCCGAAAAAGCATTTGATAAAGCCTGTATGTTGGCCAATGTAGTGGCACCGGCAGATGTGGCCAGTCCGTTCAGTTTTCCGTTTATGAAATTAATCATAGCAGTTTTAACCAAAGCCGGTAAGGCACGCGGCGCAACCGCGGATGGGAAACTGGCTTCCATAGTAACCGGTAACTGAGGTTCGTTGAGTACAAATAAATTGGCGGCCCATTTCATAATAGTCAGCACCGCGGTAGAGGGATTGCCACTGTTTTCTAATCCGAAGGGGACCAACGATGCGTCGTGATTTGTTTGCAGCTTTTTGAATATCGCCTGATAATACGTACGCATGGTGGTATCAGTAGCTGTATTCATTGTCAGTGAGGAAAGAAAATCAGGCACTAATGAAGGGAACACATTTTTTTCGAACTGTGCCTTGATTCCTTCATCATCACTGATGGCGTATTTGAAATGTTCGGAGAAGGTTTGAAAATGTGGCGTGTTGGCATTGTTCAATGTTTGGCCGGTGAAGAAAGGAAGAAACATGGTACCTACACCATTCAGATCATTCGTGCCGGAAGGAGCACCAAAATGGGATACAATCCGCAACCGGTTGATCGGTGTATTTGAACTGCTTAAGGTATCCACCAGTTCTTCAAACGAGCGAACTTCCTGGGGATTTAATGCATAACTGTCGTGATATAAAAATGCTTTTCGCAAGAACCCTAAACTTCCACCCCCAAAGCCGGCTTCTGTTTCATGATGAGCCACGAAAGTGTGCGATGGTACTTTTTCGGGAATACCTACGGCCGCAGCCACAGCCGGTACTGCTGCCGCTGCATTATTAGCGGCGCCACTCAATGGAGTGACCGGTATGGTCCAAACGGAATGATTAAACAGATTTACTACCGATTGACTGAAGGATGAAGCAGTTAATGGATTGGCCCCGGCAGCAAAAGCCACAGGACCGTTTTCATATTCTGTAAGCAACCGTTTGGCATCGTTTACAACGCTCAGTGTAGCAGGTAAGGTGGCTGCAGAATAATATCTGCTTTCCAATCCTTCCAGTATGGTTTTAATGCATTGAATATGACTTTTCGGGAAGCGAAGCAGATTGAATAAATCAATTTTTTCCTGAACCGACAAGGCATTGAAAGCAGTATCGATTGCGCTGGTATTGTCGTTGCGTTGCTGTGTAGTGGCCGATGCAACGAGTTCCAGGGTGGCAATATTCAGGTATTTCGTTCCGGCATTCACCGGATGATTAAGAAACATGGCCAGTAGCTGAGGACGCGTTTTTGCCAACCCAAAACCTTCTTTGGCTATGCTGAAAAAATTATTGGGTTGTGTATGCAGTAAGCCGGCCAGTTCTTCGCACCGCACCTGACGGCGTATGGCATCGGTTTGTAATGTTCGTGTATAGATCAACGAGCAAATAGCTTTATTCAAGGCGTCATTTCCGGCAACAGGAAGCAATTGGTTGACATAAGGTCTGATATCATTGATCATTTCACGCGAAGTTTCCGGATGAGCAGCACCTGGAAAATTGTTTTCCTGTTGCTCAATTTTCAATTCCAGACCCTCGTTCAGTGAAATCACCTGCAGGTTCATACTCACCGTATGTAAGCTGGCATTGGCGTTATTTTTTACTACCACCGAGACGGCTAATACGCCACTGTTTTGTGGAGTAAATTCAGCCACTCCAATGGAGGTGGTCATTACTGTATTCCCACCATTTGTAAAGGTCCATTCATACGAACCAACTCCTGCAGCCATAACATTGTCGGTGACAAACAACACAAAGCGTTGTATGCGACGGGATGCAATGGGAGAAGATTGGTATGATACCAACACTACATTATTACTGGTAGGTGACACGGCCGACTGGCCAAGATCGCTGGGCAAAAAACCTGCCGGTGTGCGGCTTTCGCTAATCCGTACTGACATAGAATGACATTTTTATGGTTCAGAACCAGTACAGTATCATTCCATCGGTTTCACCAGGTCATCAGGCGGCAACAACGAATCTGTAAGTAAGTTCTTTCAAGGCAGGTTGGTATGCGATCTTTCCATTTAAAAGTAAACAATATTTTACTCTCCAATGAATTAATTTTTTCAACCCCATTTTTTACAGGTGCAAGAAGTATACCATAACAGTAGAAGAGAGACGCAAGTGGAAAGAATGTGCACAGCTAACGAAAGTGATACATGCTGAGGGAATCCTGTTAATTTTTTCTGCCCGGATGAAGGGCATCATCTCTTCTGAAAAATCATTGTATCCGTTTTCAGCAAATGCTGTTCTGGGCCCCTTCACTGGAATTGCTAACTTCATTCATGAAAGTCGTTCCAGTTTCCCTTTCCGGCGGATCAGGTTTTTATAATCCCATTGAATTGTTCTTGCTTTGCCCAATATACGTATCAGGTCTTGTTCAGGAATATCCTTTGCTTCCCTGAAGCGCATTTCGGCTGCCATAAAACTCCCTTCTTTTTTCAACAGCGATTCATCAAAACTTTGTCCGCTCCAAAAGAGTATGCGAACAGCCTCTTTCAGGCGGTGATAGCCCACAATCGGATTCTCATTCAGAAACCATACCGGATGTGCATGCCATATTTTGCAGTTTGCTTCCGGAAGTCCTTCAGATATCAAGGTGTATAAGATGCCTGCTATTTTCTGATCCTCGTTACTGAGTTTTTGATGATAGGCTTCAATATCGGGTGGCATGGAGGGGTGCATGGTATATGGGGTTAATAAATGTTATCACGAGTGTTAGTCCGGGTATGAAGCTAAGGCCTGTTCACCAGATTCGACGTATCGGTTGGAAATAATTTTGTACTTATAGCATATCAATGAATCCCGTTATTATTTCGGTTCAAATTCTCCTCTTACCGGCTTCAGACTATTATTTTAGCGGCTCAATTATAAAACAAGTAAACAAATGGAAAACAATTCTTCAAGTAATGGAAGCGGAGCCAAGTGTCCTTTCAATCACGGAAAGGTAACCCATGCGGCAGGCGGTGGCACCGGAAATCGTCAGTGGTGGCCCAATATGCTGAATCTTGGCATTCTGCGTCAGCATTCTTCTCTATCCGATCCAATGGATCCTGATTTTGATTATGCCAGGGAATTCAAATCACTCGATCTGAATGCCGTAAAAAAAGATTTGTTCGATCTCATGACGCAGTCGCAGGAATGGTGGCCGGCCGATTATGGTCACTATGGACCTTTCTTTATCCGTATGGCATGGCATAGTGCCGGAACGTATCGGATAGCCGATGGACGGGGAGGAGCCGGTTCCGGAACGCAACGATTTGCCCCACTCAACAGCTGGCCCGATAACGCTAACTTAGATAAGGCGCGAATGTTGTTGTGGCCGGTAAAGAAAAAATATGGTCGCAAAATTTCATGGGCCGACCTTATGATACTGGCCGGGAATTGTGCATTGGAATCGATGGGATTTAAACCATTTGGTTTTGGTGGTGGAAGGGAAGATGTGTGGGAAGCGGAAGAAGATATTTACTGGGGTTCAGAAGCAGAGTGGTTAGGCGACAAACGCTATTCCGGGAACCGGGAATTGGAAAATCCACTGGCTGCTGTTCAAATGGGTTTAATTTATGTGAATCCGGAAGGCCCCAATGGTCATCCTGATCCGTTAGCTGCTGCAAAGGATATACGCGAAACCTTCGGACGCATGGCCATGAATGATGAAGAAACGGTAGCATTGATTGCAGGCGGTCATACGTTCGGAAAAACCCACGGTGCTGCCGATCCGGGAAAATATGTGGGACGTGAACCCGCTGCTGCGCCTATCGAAGAGCAAAGCTTTGGTTGGAAAAACAGCTATGGAACCGGTCGTGGTGCCGATACTATTACCAGCGGTCTCGAAGGGGCCTGGACTACAACACCCACCCAATGGAGTAATAATTTTTTCGAGAATTTGTTCGGGTATGAATGGGAATTAACTAAAAGTCCGGCTGGTGCCCAACAATGGAAACCCAAAAATAATGCCGGCGAAGGACTGATTCCGGATGCCCATGATGCAGCTAAAAAGCATGCTCCATTTATGCTAACCACCGATTTGTCACTTCGTTTTGATCCGGAATATGAGAAAATATCCCGTCGGTTTTTGGAACACCCCGATCAGTTCGCCGATGCCTTTGCCAGAGCGTGGTTTAAACTGACACACCGTGATATGGGACCTGTTGTTCGATATCTTGGACCCGACGTGCCGGCTGAAGAACTTATCTGGCAAGACCCCCTTCCGAAAGCGAATTATGAAAGCATTCAGGATAGCGATATTACATCGTTGAAAGAACAACTTTTAAACAGTGGTTTATCCATCCCGGATCTCGTGAGTGCAGCCTGGGCTTCTGCATCTACCTATCGCCATTCCGATAAACGGGGTGGAGCCAATGGTGCACGCATTCGTTTGGAACCGCAACGTCAATGGGAAGTAAACCAGCCCGAGCGCTTACAAAAGGTTCTGACCGTGATGGAACAGATTCAAACGTCCTTTCATCAGATATCCGGAGCAAAGAAAATTTCACTGGCCGATTTAATTGTGCTGGGTGGTTGTGCTGCTGTTGAGCAGGCAGCAAAAAATGCAGGATACATGGTAAATGTACCTTTTACTCCGGGTAGAACCGATGCCACACAGGAGCAGACCGATGCAGAATCGTTTGCTGTATTGGAACCTAAAGCCGATGCCTTCCGGAATTATCTGAAAGGAAGGTATGAAGTTAAGGCCGAAGAACTGATGGTAGATAAAGCGCAACTGATGAATCTGACAGCGAAGGAAATGACTGTTCTGTTGGGAGGTATGCGTATGCTGAATACGAATTACGATCAGTCAACACATGGGGTCTTTACAACAAAAAAAGATCAGCTGACCAACGATTTTTTTATCCATCTGTTACAACCCGGTTTGCAATGGAAACCACTTTCTGAAGCAGCTGACCTTTTTGAAGCAAAAAAACTACAAGGGGAAGGAAACTGGACAGCTACCCGGGTGGATCTGATTTTTGGATCGAATGCCGAATTGCGTGCCCTTGCTGAAGTATATGCCTCCGATGATGCCGGTGAAAAATTTGTTCGTGATTTTATCGCTGCATGGAATAAAGTGATGAATCTGGATCGTTTCGATTTGTAATCCGATTTCTTTTGTACATACTAAACAGACCCCATAGCGGGTCTGTTTTTTTATTGAAATCTTCCTTCACAGATTCTTTGAATCATGAATGGAGAAGGTTAATTTTCACTATTCAACTATTCGATCCTGTTTTGGAAATGAAAAAAGAATCCCGAAACATACCAAAAAGTGAGCCGGAAATATCGTCCGCTGCAGTTCATTCCCAACGCTTATCATATTGGCCCTGGTGGATTTTGGGTATAGTGTTCCTTACCGTTTTGGTATTTGCACAAACCCTCGATCATTCTTTCTTTACTATTGATGATGCCACGTATGTCAGCTCCAATGCACTGGTTCAGCACCCTTCCATGAAAATTCTGACAACACCCGTTTGTCAGAACTATCATCCTTTAACTATGATTTCGCTCGCACTGGATGCAACGGCAGGTGAAAATAATCCGGCCATCTACCATCGTACAAACCTCATTCTTCATGTATTAAATAGTGTGCTGGTTTTGTTTCTGGCTTACAGACTACTTAAGAATAGCCGAAGCGCATTTTTTGTATCCCTTTTATTTGCCATACATCCTTTGCATGTGGAATCGGTAGCCTGGATAGCAGAGCGTAAAGATTTATTGTACACCTTATTTTACCTGCTGGCAATGCTTACCTATATCCAATACCTGGAAAAGAAAAAGGTATTGTGGATCTTGATTACGGGACTCTTATTCGCTGCATCCTTACTTTCTAAGTCGCAGGCTGTTCCATTTCCATTCATTTTACTTTTGTTGGATTATTGGTATCATCGGTCTGACTGGGGCATACTGGCATTGGAAAAAATTCCTTTTTTTATTTTATCCCTGTTCTTTGGATTTATTGCCCTTCAAACCCAGTCGGATGCTGTGCGGGATTTCTTAGCAGAACCTGTTTTGATGAAGCGTATAGTTATGGCTCTTGCTGCTCTTGGTCTGTATTTTGTTAAATTGCTGGTACCTTATTCGCTCTCTGTTTTTTATCCCTATCCGTCCGGTATGCAAATGCAACCTGAATTTCTATTGGCGCTGCTGCTTTTATTAGCGGCCTTATTCCTGTTATTCAAGTACAGGCGCGACCGGATAATTGTTTTTGGAAGTCTGTTTTTCCTGATCAGTTTAGTGCCCGTTCTACAATTCAAATCATTTGGAGCGGCTTTCATGGCCGAACGTTATACCTATCTGTCATCTGTTGGCCTATTTCTTATTATGCTTCATGTACTGTTACGTTACCGGCCTCTATCAGGAATATATGGAACAGTTTTACCTATATTGCTTGTGGCAGTGTACGCCTGGCTGTGTTGGCAACGTACCAGTTTATGGCGTGATGAACGAAATTTGTTATTGGATGCGGATAAAAAATACCCGTCGGTTTATGTAAAGAATGTATTGGGAAACTGGTATGGTCAGCAAGGTCAGCTCGATAGTGGCAGATACATGATTGCACAAGCCATGCAACAACAATCGGGTCTTCCACTATTGTATTTTTCCAGGGCGCATTTATGTGGTAGGGATATCAACAAGGGAATGTACGATATTGATTCAGCTATTATGCTTTATCCGGAATATGCCGTAGCCTGGATGTTTAAAGGGTTATTGTATGCAAATCAGGCGAAAACAGATTCAGCATTTTTCTGTTTAAAGAAAGGAAATTCATTCAAGGAGAGTGCTGATGGGTATCTCATTCAGGCTCAGTTGTTTGAACAAACTGCGAAAGCAGATTCAGCTGTTTATTACTATCGGAAAGCGTATTCATTAGATCCTGCACATGCTATGGCGTACGAAAAGTATATGCAGTACGAAGGCCAGAATAATTGACGATGTACTAAACCAGTAATCGTGATCGGAAACCACGCGATGCATAGTAGGATGGCGCCGTATTGTGATAAATAAAAATGGTTTTAAAACGATAATCACCAAATAAGGCACCTCCCAGATTTCGTATGGTTTCGGGAGTTTTTAACCAACTGGACGTTTTGGCATCGTAGGGGCCGGTTTTCTGAAGTTCACGATATTCTTCCGGGCTGAGCATTTCAACACCCATTTCCATAGCCAT
>CAYWKR010000079.1:0-2334 GCA_964458785.1 uncultured Bifidobacterium sp.
TGGCCTCTTTGGGAGATTTTTGTACGCAGTAAAGCCGGTCTCGATCACAAACACGTGGGTAGTTTGCACGCATCCGATGCGCAGATGGCAATCGAAATGGCCCGCGATGTGTATACCCGTCGCCAGGAAGGCATCAGTATATGGGCCGTTGAAAGTGTTCATATTCATGCCTCCAATCCGGATGATGCCGCAGCCTTTTTCGATCCGTCGAACGATAAGGTATATCGTCATCCTACCTTCTACGATTTGCCCGATGAACTTAAACACATGTAAGGGAAAATTATGCAAACACTGATTGATTATATTCTGCATCTGGCCGACAATTCGTTTATCTATGGTCATCGGTTAGGGGAGTGGTGCGGACATGGTCCGGCGCTGGAAACCGATATGGCCCTCACGAATATGGCTCTCGATTCGGTGGGAGCGGCCCGCAGTTTATATGCGTATGCGGCCCAGCTGGAAGGGCAGGGAAAAACAGAAGATACCTATCCTTACTTCCGTGATGTACGGGCATTCAGAAATGTATTACTTACCGAATTGCCCAATGGAAATTTTGCCGATACCATAGCGCGTTCGTTTTACTTCGATACTTACCAGTTTCATTTTTATACGGCCCTGCAACAAAGCAGTAATGAACAACTGGCAGCCATTGCCGCTAAATCGTTGAAGGAAGTCACCTATCATTTGCGTTTCAGTCGCGAGTGGGTAATTCGTCTGGGCGATGGTACCGAAGAAAGTAAACACAAAATGCAGGATGCCATTCATGCCTTGTGGGAATATACCGGTGAATTATTTGATGCCAGCGCCACAGAAAAGCAAATGCAGCAGGAAGGAATTGCACCGGATATTGCCTTACTGAAACCCTTATGGGAAAAAACAGTAGCCGAAACGCTGGAGGAAGCTACCTTATCGTATCCACTGCAATTAGAAGGCGGGTGGTTTCAACAAGGTGGTAAAACAGGCAGGCATACCGAACACCTTGGATACATTTTAGCCGAAGTGCAATACATGCAGAAAAGCTATCCGGGTTGCGAATGGTAATCAGGGTGTTGTTACCGCAATAAATTCCACCCGGTTCTGATCTACCACAGGATAGTCGAGCAAATCGGCATTGCCATCGCCATTGATATCGGTTGAAATATAGCCTGCCTCAAATTGGTTGATAGCAGTTTCCAACAAACTTAAGTCGAGCAGATCTACATTCTCATCGAGATTGATATCACCACTATAAAAAGCCCAGACTCCATTTTCCACTTCCTTCATATTCATTCCATACGCCTTGGTTGCTGCGTATGTAAAATCGTAAACAAGCGGTGTGCCATTCATGCTTAGCGGTTCGGCACTCCAGGTAGTGATGCTGTTGCGATGTTTCAGTACCAGATAATAAGTCCCCTGTGGCAGTTCGGTGCTGAACTGAATGAATCCGTTTACCTTCAGAAATACTGGCACCGATTTCACAAGTGTATAAGGCGCATTGCTCTGATGCAATTCTACCACCATCAGATCGGTCAGGGTACTGTCGGTACTAAAACCCTGATTCAATAATACCGGCTGCATACTTTGCATACCGTGATAATACCCTTCAAGAAAACATTTCAATGTAAAGTTTTGTACACAGGTATCGATGCTAATAGTGGATGTAGCTGAAGCCGAACATCCATTGCTATCGGTATACGAATAGGAATATATGGTGGATGGTCCAATGTACGGGTTGGGGATACTGAATTGTCCACCGGCTGGACTACCATTCAACACCACGGTACTACCGGCACATCCATTCACCGGAGAGGCCGTTACCAAGGGTAAGGAATGTACCACTGCGTATACCGGCATACGTTCACTGCTGCAGTAATGGGTTTGTGGAATCAGTAATTGCCATTGATAGGCCCACCAATAATTATTCGGACTCACCGAGTTTCCTGTAATCACTACAGCACTATGGGTATACGGATAGGTAGCTCCCGTGGCATTCCGATACAAGGCCACACTGGCAGCATTTCTGTACACCCGGTACCCATTTCCCGGGGTCAGATTCCAGTTCAGGGACATGGTGACCGCTGTACCGATTTGAGCGGCAGTCACCGTCATGCTTCCGGTATTCAGAATTTGTGTACCTGTAGCATCCCGTTGTTCCAGTATCACGGTTCCGGCTGCACCGGGATACACAATTACACTTTGCAATACACAGGGTTGCAGAACATTAAAGAGGGTATACTGGTTTGAAGTGGACAGGGTGCTCGATCCTATCGTAATACCGGAAGGACCCACGGTTCCGCCAAGCTGGGTTATATTTTTTACAAATACATTTTCGGCGTAAAAGGTTTGACTGGTATT
>CAYWKR010000079.1:2434-7640 GCA_964458785.1 uncultured Bifidobacterium sp.
ATACTGTTTCCGGTACCCACTGCCGCTCCATTACACGAACCGGAATACCATTTCCAATAGGCTGCTGAATTTAGAGAACCTGAACTGATGGAAAGATTGAGTGATTGTCCGTTACAAATACTATTGCCTGATGAACTGATTTGCGGGACTGTAGGTTGTATACAAGGGGATTGATATAATTTCTGAATAAATACATTACCAAGTCCACCGGAAACAAGATTGTTTACAGCGGCTTCCGGATTAAAATCAACGGTGCCGAGGAAGCGACCGGTAGTATAGATATCGTACAAATTATTAACCATAATGGCTTTGGCACTGGCAATGCCTCCGGTATTCCGAGCCCAGATAAAATTTCCGGCACCATTGAGTTTTACGATAAACATATCAAAATCGTTGGTGGGCGAACTTAAATTATACGTACCGGTGCCCGGATCAAAATCAACTGTTCCTCTGAATTCGCCAACGGTATATACATCACCCGAAGGATCTACGGCAATACCACTTCCTTTAGGCCAATAGCTTGAATAGAAAGTTTTAACCCAGACAAAATTTCCAGCGCCGTCTAACTTCAGGATATATGGATTATAATACGAACTGAAATTGGTTACGTTGTTTGTAGACGTTCCCGGATCAAAGTCGACCGTAAACTGATAGGTTCCTGTAGAGTACACATTATTATTGGCATCTACTGTAATAGCGAATGAATATGTTACGCCACCCGAAGTGCATTTCGCCCAAATAAAATTTCCGTTCTGATCTAATTTCAAAATATACAGTGCGTTGTTACTTGTTTGCATATTGTATATGGCCGGACCGGGATCAAAATCAACAATACCGGCAAATTCACCCGAGACGATCACATTTCCAGAAGTATCAAACGCAAGTGCTCTTCCATATTCAGGATTACCGGCCCCCATGGATTTAACCCAAATCAGATTACCGGCACTGCTTAGTTTTAAAACAAAAATATCGCGGGTACTGATATAAGAACTGACGATGAAGGTACCCACACCCGGATCAAAATCAACCGCACCTTCAAAATCGCCGGTGGCATAAATATTTCCGTTGGGATCGGTTTTAACAGCAAAGCCTTGTGTAACACCCGTTCCAAAACTCCTTGCCCAGATAAAATTTCCAGTGTTGTTCAGTTTTAAAAGAAACATATAATCCGGACCGGGAGCGGTATAATTATAAATGCCCGTTCCGGGATCAAAATCGACGGTGCTTTGATAGGTTCCGGTAACTACAACATCGCCATTGGGATCTATACTGATCGAATTTCCGATATCGGGGTTAGTACCACCGATACGTTTTGCCCAAATAAAATTTCCTGAAGCGTCACACTTGCTGATAAAAATATCTTCATTGCCTGCTGAAGTAAGATTAAATACCCCTGCACCCGGATCAAAGTCAACCGTTCCCTGAAAATCGCCGGTGGTATAGATATTCCCATTGGCATCACTGGCTATGGCATTCGAATGGCAATCGGCTGATCCTGTAAACGATTTCGCCCAGGCAAAAGTGGGTGTTTGTGCATGTAGCGGATTAACCCATACAGAGCATAGAATGAAAAACAGGTATTTCATTTTTTAAAGATAAGCGTTCATCCCACTTCAGTTTTATTTCCATTCGTAGTATATCCCTTGAATCAGAAGGGACCATCCGTTGAGCACATGAAGATCTGTGTCTGAAGCAGTACTTTTGTTTTCATGCTTTCGCGCGAAGAAATACTTCAATTATTAGCGGCTATTCCGGATCCCGAAGTGCCTGTATTATCGATTCTTGATTTGGGAATAGTCAGATCGGTGCAAGTGAAGAATGGTGCTGTTGAAATTGAAATAACGCCTACATACAGTGGTTGTCCGGCTATGAATACCATTGCGACACAAATCCGTATGGAATTGTTATCAAGGAATCTGGCTGTCACCATTCGCGAAGTGTTACGTCCGGCATGGACTACAGACTGGATGTCGGATTCGGGTAAGGCCAAATTAAAAGCCTATGGTATTGCACCACCTCAATACAGTAGCGATAAAGATCCCGGCGAACGAAGCATAGTGCCTTGTCCGATTTGTAACTCGCCTCATACCCGATTGGTAAGTTGGTTCGGTTCTACTTCCTGCAAGGCGTTATATCAGTGTAACGACTGTAAAGAACCTTTCGATTATTTTAAGTGTCACTAAGACTTATTGGGGGTAGCAGGTCTTTTGTTCTTCTTTAAATAATCCTGAAAATTATACTTGATCCACATTTTAATTTCCAGATCGGTAGCGGCGCGGGCATAATCGTATTCCATTGGGTAATTGGTCATGAAAAGAGCCAGTTCGTCGTTTTCGAGTTTGGTTAAAACATGAACCAATTCGGGGGTATACCGGGTATCGATGAATTTTTGTTTTTCGATATCGATAATCTGTGCCTGAAAATGACGCAGGTTTTTATACTTGCGTGAGAAGCGCTGGTATAGAGAACTGATGGGGGAGAAAACCGATTTTTGTTGTTCATAGGTAAAAGCTTCCTTGTACAATTGGGCCCGTTCCAATGAATCGATCTGGTACTGACTCAAACCCTGACGGATGACTACTGGTTTGAGTTTATTCGATTTGCTGCTTAAATAAATACCGAGGTGATTAAGGTCTATACCCAGCTTCACTTTAACGAATCGTCTGTTATACGCTAAATGGGTAATCAGTAATACATCGCCCCAATCGGCTTCGATGCTGAAGCGACCATTGCTATCGCTGAAACAACCTTTATGGCGATTTACGTTTTCGATACTTACAGCCGACAAGGGTTTCAAACTGAGGGTATCATAAACTCCACCTTTAATCTGAATCTGGGCCTGCAGTGCAAAAGCGGACAGGATGAAGAGCAGGAACAGTCCGTGTTTTTTCATTGCCGCAAAAGTAAGAAGCGAAGGGTGAGCTGTACAGGGAATGCTGTTAAAAAAGCCTAACAAACTACCAACTCGTAGAAGTCGGAAGGTTGAAGGTATTTATTGGCCAGCTCCTGGAGTTCGCGTGAACCGGTAGTTTTATAGATACGGATATTATCGTTAAACCGATCCTTGCTGAAGCCATTTAAAATCAGGTTTTTCCATCGCTGAATAATCTGAAAAGCGCCATCGAGTTCACCAAGCAGGTTTCCGAGTAAATAATTCTTTACGAGTTGAAGCTCCTCTGCCGGAATCTCTTCTTCACGCAATCGTTTCATCTCACTGTAAATTTCTTCCAGGGTGGCATCACACACATCACGACCGGCTTCGGTACTGATAATAAAACCACCCAGGCGCTGATAGTTGTACAAATAGCTGTGAATACCATAGGTGTATCCTTTTTCTTCGCGGATATTGCTCATCAACCGCGAGCCGAAATAGCCACCAAAGACGGTATTCAGAAGAATCATGGGACTAAAATCGGGATGATGTTTTTCCGGAAAGGGTCGGAGCAACCGGATAGCACCCTGTACAGAAGCGGCATCATGAGCCACCCGGTATTTTTTTTCAGAAGCCATTTGAACAGCATGCTCTGTAACAGAAGGTGTGTGAGCGGAAGACGTTCTGCTTCCAAGAAAAGAATTCAACAGTTTAATATGGGTATCGTCGAATTGTCCGGCTAAAAAAATGCGACAACCCGAGGCCTGATACCCCAATTTCAGGTGGTTCAGCAGATCCTCTTGATGAATAGCTTCTAAGTCGTTTGCTTCGGAATAGCGTCCATAGGGATGTGTGGAACCGAAGAGATAGGTATCGATCATCCGGTTCGCAACGAAATCACATTTCTTAAGTTGCACCGACAATCGTTGTTTGGCATTTTGAATATAGATATCGATTTCGCTTTGCAGAAAAACAGCTTCATCGAGCAGAGAGGCAAACAGGGGTAATACTTTTTCGAGATGGCGACTCATGCAACTGAGGCTGAACGAAGCCCAGTCGTTTCCGGCCGCTGCTTTTACACTGGCTCCATATTGTTCAAACTGCTCGTTGATTTCGAAGGCATTGAAGCGGGCGGTACCATTTTTTAACAGGGCTGCGGTAGCATTAGCGATACCTGTTTTTTGCTCGTACCAAAGCCCGGCCGGAAAAACGAGTTCCAGATGAAGTACCGGTTCGGGGCATTGGTTATACGAATACACCGGAATGCCGTTATCGAGTGTAAATAGCTGGTAATCGGGAAGCTGGAATGAATAATCAACCGGCAGGGCGATGGCGGGTGCCGACGTTCTGTTCATGAATTCAGGGGTTTGAGAGGTGAGCCGGGCTCGTGTAGGAAATGTTTGTATACCAGTTTATCGGCAAGACGGGGAAAGAAACGATTCACCCAAACGGTAAGTTTACCCTGAAAGTCCATGAGTACATTTCTTTTTCTTTTCAGAATAGCCTGTGCAATATGGCGGGCACATTCATCGGCACTCATCAGTTTATGTTCGTTGAGTGGTGTTTCGGTTTGAGCTTCCCCTTGTGCGTTCAGTGCGGTATTCCGGATATTGGAAGCAACAAATCCCGGACAAATCCACAACACATTCACGCCTTCAGGGATCATTTCCAAACGGAGTGATTCAAGAAAACCCTGTAAGGCAAATTTCGAAGCCGAGTAACCACTGCGGGCGGGCAATCCTTTGTATCCGGCTACCGAGGAAATGCCGGCAATACTGCCTTTTTGCCGGATGATATGAGGCAGGGCATAATAGGTACAATACACGGCGCCCCAGAAATTAATATCCATATTTTGTTTCAATATAGCGGGACCGGCCTCCTGAAAAAGTGCCCGCATACTGATACCGGCATTGTTGATCAGGATATGGATGGCCCCGAATTCGCGGGCGGCATTTTCAACAAATCGTTTGCAGTCCTCTTCCCGGCTCACATCGGCCTGTATACAAAGCAAACGGGTGCTATTGGCTTCCTGTTTCAGTTGATCGAGGGCTTCCTGTTTTCTGGCACATACCGCTACGTATGCGCCTTGTTGCAGCAGATGCAGGGTGAGGGCTCGTCCGATACCGGAAGTAGCCCCGGTAATCAGAATACATTGATCTTGAAAAGAGGGCATGGGGCAGCAAAAATACTTTTTAATTGGTTTGATACTTTAATAAATATGGCTACATTTGCCATCCCAAAACAAGGGCTACCTTGTACGGGTATTGATTTCGTAGCTCAGTTGGTAGAGCAATACACTTTTAATGTATGGGCCCTGGGTTCGAGTCCCAGCGG
>CAYWKR010000080.1:0-7560 GCA_964458785.1 uncultured Bifidobacterium sp.
CTTCTTTATTGAGCCAGAGGGTATCGCTTTGGGCATGCAATAAAGCAGGCAGAAACAGCACCCCGAGGAGGACTGAAATATTTTTCATGGTTTCTGATTTTGGTGCCATAAAACTAAGGCATTCCATTCAGGAAGATATTCTTTTGCTACATTTGTTCACTTCAAAAGAGGATCATTATGGAGGCAGAAAAATTGTTTCAGCAAAAAATCGACGAGGAGATAAAAATTGAAGCCCGCGACTGGATGCCGGACGAATACCGCAAAACCCTGATTCGCCAGATTTCACAACATGCACACAGTGAAGTGGTAGGCATGCTTCCGGAAGGAAACTGGATTAGTCGTGCGCCCAATCTGCGCAGAAAGCTGATCCTGATGGCTAAGGTACAGGATGAGGCAGGCCATGGTTTATACCTCTATTCTGCCGCCGAAACGCTGGGAATTACCCGCGATGAAATGTATGAGCAATTACATACCGGCAAAGCTAAATATTCGAGCATCTTTAATTATCCTACCCTGACCTGGGCCGACATCGGGGCTATTGGCTGGTTGGTGGACGGTGCAGCTATTATGAATCAGGTCATGCTGTGCCGAACATCGTATGGCCCTTATGCCCGCGCCATGGTTCGTATTTGTAAAGAAGAAAGTTTTCATCAACGTCAGGGATACGAAAGTTTGCTTGCCCTGAGTAAGGGTAGTGAGGAACAACGTGCCATGCTGCAGGATGCCGTGAACCGCTGGTGGTGGCCTTCACTGATGATGTTCGGTCCTTCCGATGCCGAGAGCACCAACTCTGAAAAGAGTATGTTGTGGAAAATAAAACGGCAGTCGAATGATGAACTTCGTCAGCGGTTTGTAGATGCTACCGTGGATCAGGCCCGTATACTCGGTGTCAGCCTTCCGGATCCAGATCTGAAATGGAATGAAGCCCGGGGCCATTACGATTTTGGCGAGATCGACTGGAGCGAATTTAAAAATGTGGTGAAAGGAAACGGCCCTTGCAATAAAGAACGACTGAATACCCGGGTACAAGCCTGGAATAACGGAGCCTGGGTTCGGGAAGCCGCTATGGCTTACGCCGGGAAACAAAAACAAAAGGTAGCCTGATTGGTGTATGGATGAACAGTATCTGGACCTCAATCGCCAGGCCTGGGATCAGCGGACCGAATCACATATACAATCTGATTTTTACGGAATGGACGACTTCCTCCGGGGGAAGAATTCATTAAAGAACATTGAACTGGAGCTTCTTGGCGATATCAGTGGAAAAGATATTCTTCACCTGCAGTGCCATTTCGGACAGGATACGCTTTCGCTGGCCCGTATGGGTGCGCGTACCTGTGGTGTAGATTTTTCGCCCAGGGCTATTGCCTATGCCCGGCAACTGAATACGACATTGCAACTGGATGCCCGTTTTATTTGCTGTGATGTGTATTCACTTCCCGAACATCATACTTCACTGTACGATCTGGTGTTTACCACCTACGGAACTATTGGCTGGTTGCCAAATATCAACCGCTGGGCCCGCGTGGTGAGTCACTTTCTGAAACCCGGCGGCCGGCTGGTTTTTGCCGAATTTCATCCCTTGATCTGGATGCTCGATAACGATTTGAAAGAAATTCGCTACCGGTATTTTAATGACGAAGCTATAGTGGAAGAAGAAAGCGGTTCGTATGCCCAACCGGATGCCGCCTATACAACACGAAGTATGGGATGGAACCATGGACTGGCAGAAGTGATACAGGCCCTGTTAGATCAGGGGCTCGAATTACTTCAATTCAGGGAATATGATTTTAGTCCGTACAATGTTTTTCCCGATTGCATTGAAGAAGAACCCGGCAAGTTTCGGCATAAACATTACAAGAACCGGATACCGATGACCTATTCTCTGCTGATGCAGAAGAAATAATTGAAGCTGCCTTTCCGGTAGTGAGAATTACCTGTTTCATCGACACCCTTCCTGTTGAACAGACTAATCGTTCTATTTTTAGTTTTATGGTTCGTTTACTTCTTATTGTTTTCTGTTTTTCCTCCACCCTGTCAAAGGCCCAGATTGCCGGATTCACCCGGGAAGAATTAAATGAAAATGTGAAAGCCTTCAATGAAAAAATTAATGAACAGATTGCGAAACATGAGCGTAATGGATTTAAGTTAGTGAAGGAGCAGCGTATACCGCTGCGAAGCGGGCACGATTTGCAATTGTATTTAAATCTATTTTCAGGTGAATGGTATCACTTTGTGCTGGTAGGCGATCCGGGTGCTGATAAAATTCGTACCAGTTTATTTTTAAACGGACAAGGGGATTATGTTCAAGATAAAATTCTGGTTCGGCGGCATGAGGCTTTTTGGACAGAATTTTCATTTATTTGTCCGGAAAGCGGACAGTATGAATGGACCCTTTTTCAGAAATCCGTTCTTCCGCGTCCACTCACCTATATCATGCTGTTTAAAAAGAAAGGAAGCGATTACAGCATCAGCGATTCTAAATAGAATCACAGGTATCCGTACAAGTCAGCGGTTTAATTGGAGTGTGGGTTGTGGGCCCTGTGTATTCAGTGCATTAAAGCGTGGATCTTCACCACCCGGATAAACGGTAACATTCACACCGGTTCGTTTTTGTAATGCTTCGGCTTTCATGCGCGAGTCGCGGAAAGTCGGGTTAATCATGGAAGCTGTATTGTAATAGTAGGAAGCGAGTTCATTTCGTCCCAGTATTTCATATACCACTCCGAGGTTACTGAAGTTAATGGCCGATCCCGGATTATTTTTAATAGCCACTTTATAGAAGTAGATACAAGAGTCGGGAATGAAACGAATATTCGTATAGCCTCTTCCCAAATCGCCCCAGGCTTCGCCAAAACGGGGATTAATATCTACAGCGCGACGGAGGTAAACCATGGCTTCCTGAAATTTGCGGTAGCGCATTGTGGTGTCTTTGGTTTCCTTCAGTGCAATTTCAAGTAATTCATGTCCGCAATGCCGGTTGTTCTGGGCACTGTTCGGGTTGTGTTTTATATCGGTGAAGAACAGCTGAACATTATTTTTCCAGGCATTGTTCCGGTCTATGGTTTTAAACGAAAATGCGGCTGCGATTACAAAAATCAAAACAGCAAAGCGATAATCCGGAACCCATTTCTTCATACCATCGGCTACTTCGCTCCGGATTTTTAAGCCATGAATGAACGCAAATACCAGAGCGATCCCGAATCCAAGAGAACTTGCATATAAAAACCGTTCGGCCATGATACCACCCCGCAACCATACAAAAGCAATTGCAGGAAGAAAGGTGGAAAAGAAGATGCCGAGTGCAAATCCCCAGATACTTTTTTTACGAATCTCACGAATAGCAAGAAAGAGAAGTCCTGCAAAAAGCGCTACGCCGCCCAAGGTCACCGGATCGCTCCAACTACCTGCAGGAATGGCATTGTATGAATAATCGTATACCAGACGGAGGGGAAACAGCAACACTTTCACACAGTGAAAAAAGATGCTCATACTGCTGGTGAACTTAGCTTCGGTATAGGGATAATTGTTTAATTCATCGAAGGAGAAGTCGGGAACTTCACCAATAACAGCATGCTTCTGAATATAAAAAAGAACCAGTATGCCGGCCAGAGGCAGAGTTTTTACTATCGACTGCATAATACTTTTCTGCCTGAAAAAATAAAAGCAACCCGGTAATAATAACATCACAGGAATGGCGGTTTCTTTCGATAATAAAGCCAGATAAAATACTATTAATCCTGCATAGAGGAACGATTTTTGGTTTGTTTCATCATATTTCAGCATGAGGAATAAAACACCCACAACACCTAAAAAGCTCATCAGTTCGTCGCGGCTTTTAATATTGGCAACCACTTCGGTATGTACCGGATGACATATAAACAATAATGCAATGGCAAATGGGATGAAAGGATGCAGGTTGCGGAATAATCGTTGCAGGAATAAACTCAATACCAATGCTGTGGCGCTATACAACAATACATTCACTACATGACTGACATGCGGATTGTTTCCAAAAAATTCGTGCTCAATGGCAAAGGTGATGACCGATAACGGACGATAATAACCGAGGGTGAGATTAGAAAAGTGCCAGAAGTCGACCTTCAGAATATCGCCGATTCCGGCAAACCCTTTCTGTACAAACTGATTATTCAGCACGGCCACTGCATCATCCAATACATAGTCGTGCATGAACGTATTGGCATAAAGGAGAAAACCAATGATAGCCGACAGCAGTGGAAATAACCAGGGCCAAACCATTGGATTCATTTCGGGTGAAACTGCCTGAGCAGCTGCAGGAGCCGGTGTGCCCGATGTTTTCTTTTGTTTCGATGTAGCCATGAAGCAGTGATTTTAACTTCCTAAGGTAAGCACTGCAACGAAAAATCAAATACCTCCGGAAGCCGAAAGTACAGGAGAGTGTAAATTAATAAACTCAGGCCTTATAGAACGGAAGTTTCACTACAACCGCTTTCAGTAATTTTTCGCGAACTTCTATATAAATTTCAGCACCGGGTGATGCCCATTCTTTTTGTACATAACCCAAACCAATGGCTTTGCCCAGACTTGGACTCTGCGTTCCACTGGTTACTATTCCAATCGATTCGCCTGTGGCTGTTTTAATGGGGTAATGATGACGGGGAATACCTTTATCGATGAGTTCAAAGCCAACGAGTTTACGTTCAGGCCCCTGTGTTTTTACAGCTTCAATGGCTGCGCGGTTGGTAAAGTCTTTTGTAAAACGGGTAATCCAACCCAAACCGGCTTCGATTGGATTCGTGGTATCGTCGATATCATTTCCATAGAGACAAAAACCCATTTCGAGACGCAGGGTATCGCGACAGCCTAAACCACAGGGTTTGATATTGAATTCTTTGCCTGCTTCCATAATCTGATTCCATACCGATTCGCAGGCAGCTTCATCTCCTTCGAAATAAATTTCAACGCCACCGGCACCGGTATAGCCTGTAGCACTAACCAGTACATTATCTAAACCGGCAAATGAACCTTTACAGAACGTATAGTATTGCAGATTAATCAGATCCATGTCGGTCAGTTTCTGCATAGCCTTCATGGCATGAGGTCCCTGAACAGCCAAAAGCGCAGTTTTATCGGAAATATTATGCATTTCCACACCGGCTGTATTGTGTTGCTGAATCCAGTTCCAGTCTTTCTCAATATTCGAAGCATTCACCACCAGCATATACACTTTGTTCTCTTCGATACAATACACCAGCAAATCGTCTACAATTCCACCGCTTGCATTGGGCAGGCAGGAATATTGTGCTTTCCCGTTGGTGAGTTTGGCTGCATCGTTGCTGGTTACACGCTGAATCAGATCCAGTGCTCCATCCCCTTTCAGAATAAATTCACCCATATGGCTTACATCAAAAATACCCATGTGGTTACGTACGGCTGCGTGTTCGTCGTTGATACCACTATATGAAATGGGCATCAGGTAACCGGCGAATTCGGCCATTTTTGCTCCCAGCGATTGATGAATACGGGTAAAGGGGGTTTGCTTCATGTCTTAAAATTTCGACAAAAATAGAACTTCAGGGTATTTATTTTCTTTTTTTCAAACAGAATGGAATCGCCCCTTCTATATTTGTGACCCGTGAATTGTCGCCTGTCCTTATTATCAGCACTCTGTTTACTGTTCGTTTCGTCTTTTCTCTTTGCACAAAAGAATGCAGCGAAAGGCGAGTCGCCCGAGATTCTGCAACTGAAGAAGGATATTGCAGAATTAACAGATCCAAAAATGAAGGGTCGTCTTTGTGGCACGGAAGGTGAAGAACTGGCTGCCAATTATATTGCCCGACGGATGACCGAACTGAAACTAAAACCCTATCAGGCTAATTCCTATATTCATCCGTTTACGTTCAGGGAAGGAAAAAGGGTATCATCGAAAGCCTATTTCAGTATGTTGGGTACACGCCTGAACATTGGAAGCGATGTGATTCCCTTACCGTATAGTGGTGGCGACCGGATCAGCGGATCAGCTATGCCCGGAGTAGATGAAAAGGAAAACCTGTGGCTGGTTCCGGTAAAACCCCTGGCATTGGAAAGCAGTCGGCAACCCGATAAAATACTTTACGAAAAAGCAAAGCTATGCATCGAACAAGGTGCCAGTGCCGTTGTGTTTTTTAATGATGCCAGCCAGGCACTCGACCGGAGTATGGAGTCGCAAAGCAAATTCGAGAAGTTAACGGCACCGGTAGTGTATCTGAATTTCAGAAGCTATCAGAATGTACTGAAACCGGGATTAAAGTCGGACTGGATTGATATTGATGCCCGACTCGGTTTTGAAGATGCCAATATTACCGGTAGGAATGTATGCGGTATGATTGATCATTATGCTTTGCAAACGGTATTGATTTGTTGCGATTATGATCACCTTGGATCTGAGCCCCAGATTTATCCCGGTGCCAATCATAATGCCAGTGCTGTTGCTTCTTTACTGGCACTCGGTGCCCGGATACAGGAAAATGATTTTAAAAACTATAATTATTTACTGGTAGCCTTTTCCGGTTCCGAAAATCATTTTCAGGGTGTACAGCAATTTATTAAGGAGAATGGAAACCGCCTGGGCGACATAAAATATGTCATTGATCTGAGCCGGATGGGCCAACTGAACCGCAGCAGCCGCGAGGTGTTTATTTCCGGTGTGGGAAGCTCGGCGACGTGGGGTGAGTGGCTTCAACGGAACAATAAAAATTTTGCATTGCGAATGGATAGTTCCGGCTCCGGTTATGGTTCCTATTCATGGTTTTACCATATACAGAAACCGGTTTTATGTTTCAGCACCGGTTTTGGTATCGATTATCACCGGGTTTCCGACGAAGCATCCCGAATTAATTATCAGGGACAGCAGGAAATAAATCAGTTTGTTTTTCAGCTTCTGGCCGATATGGAAAATGTACCGGTGCCGGTATTTCAAACCACAAATAATCTGGCCGAACGAATCGCTGCGTTGAAAAACGATATGGGTATTATTCCCGATTACAGCTTTGCCGATGATGGAATACGGATTGCAGCCTGTCTGTTTCACAAGGCCGCCGATAAATCGGGATTGCAGGCCGACGATATCATTACACAAATAGGAGAATTTCCTGTTATCGACTTCGACGACTTCATGAAAGTGATGAATAAAATCGAAGCCGGAAGAGAAACACCGGTTACCGTGAAAAGAGGAAAGAACGAATTCAAATTCTATCTCTCGTTCTGATAAATCGAAGCGGCTTGTTATATCTTCGCTTCCCATGGCCAAAGCCTCATCTGAAACTCCGCTGATGCAACAGCATAATGCCATCAAGGCGAAATATCCTGATGCCATTTTGCTGTTCAGGGTAGGCGATTTTTATGAAACGTTCGGACAGGATGCTGTGGTTACAGCCAGGGTACTGGGAATTACCCTCACCAAACGTAATAATGGCACGGCCGATTCGGAACTGGCCGGATTCCCTTATCATGCACTCGATACCTATCTGCACAAATTAGTGAAAGCCGGTTATCGTGTGGCGGTATGCGATCAGCTGGAAGATCCTAAACTGGCTAAAG
>CAYWKR010000081.1:0-7527 GCA_964458785.1 uncultured Bifidobacterium sp.
CGAATATTTTTTTTCTGCGAATGGCGGTGCGTTCCAAACTAATTAATCCCCATTCAATCTGGGCTCTTCCGGCAAGTCTCCATTGTATACCTGCCGTATACGACGAATATCCCGGCGATAAAAACGCGGTATATAAACTTCGTTGATTCGATGTAGTATACTGCCATGCATTCCACAACTGTGTTTTCAACTGATAACTGATGCTGAGTTGCAGGTTCTTATAACCCATTCCCAGTAGGTCGGTCCGAAACTGGAACTGATCTTCATTTTTCTGCAACAGGCTATCGAAATAATATCGGTATCCCAATTCGTTGAATACATTTATATGCACCGAAAAATAGGTAGTCCGAAACTGATTGATACAACGAAACTGATAATACCAACCTGCCTGATTCAACTCGCTTTGTGCCATTTCCCCCGGGGTATTATAACGGGCATTCAGGGTAGAAAAAAAATCGAGACGAAAATAATTACTCATGGTCCGCCACGATTGTTGCTGTTCTTCGGCTTTATGTTTTGCCAGAAGGATTTGCTCTGCTGAAAGGGTATCAGTTCTTTTAAGCAAGGTATCGGTACTCAAGGAATGTCCGATCGTGATGCTTTTCAAACACAGTAATAAAGCACTATACAGGGCAGGAAATGACTTCATTCTCCTTTGTTATTCAAATGAAAAATCAATTTCTAGAAATTCATTCTGAAACCTCATGGGATACTTACCCGGAGCGATTCGCTTCCACGCCAATGGAATTCCCAATTCGCGTATCAGTTCATCGGGCCAGATGAATTCTTCTTCCAGACTAAAAAAAACTGAACCTTCCAGTTGCTTCCAGTTTTCAGAAGCATTTTGTTTGAGTTCCGCTACTGAAATCCGAAGCAAACAATGCGATTGTGCCGGACGATAGCGAAAGATCAGGTGTAATTGATCAGAAGTTGATGCCTTGTTCAAACAAATGCCCAAACCGCTTTGACATCCGGATTTTCGTGTAGCAATTTTTCCATTTTGCTGACTTTCAATTTGGGCCCGACCCAACATGGACATACATAGTAAGGCGGCCAGTATACAGGCTGTTTTCATAGTAGTTGCTTTGGTTTAGCATTGAAATTCAATACAATTTCAACGGCTGACTCTAAAGGTATAAGGTAACCTATCGCAACACCAAGCGGTTTTTATTCAGCAGGGAAAATCAGCTATAATCAGGGAAAAAACGCCTGTAATCAGGAAATCAGAGTAGCGACTGAACCACCGAAAGTACCTCATCCAGCCGTCCGGAATCCTGTCCACCAGCAGAAGCCATTCCCTTTTGTCCGCCACCACCTCCCTTAATCAGGGATGCAATATGTTTCTTAACAACGGAAGGAGCATCGGTGTTTTTTTCTTTCATCCAATCGTCACTCATCATCAGCAATACCTGCGCCTTTTCCTGAAAACTACTGCATAAACAAAGTACCCAGGGCGATGACAATTGCTTTGAAACATCATGACCTAATTTACGCAAACCATCGGCACCGATATCACTTAGCCGGCGACCAATAAAAGTGGTTCCGTTCACTTCCTGTTTGTTCTGCAACAGGTCGGGAATCATACGTTGCAGTTCCTTTTCCTGTATTTTTTCCATTTGCTTTTGCAGGCTATGATGTTCTGTCTGCAAATCGCCGAGTGTTTTCAGTAATTCCTTCGGATTTCGGAATTGCTCTCGAATGGCTTGTAACGTTTGCATTTCCGAACGAACCCATGCTTCTGCTTTACAACCAGCCAACGCTTCGATACGCCTAACCCCCGCGGCAATGGCACTTTCTCCGGTAATTTTAAATATTCCTAATTCACCGGTATTGGCCACATGGGTTCCACCACAAAGTTCAACCGAATATTCAGGATCAATAATTACCACGCGTACCTGATCGCCATATTTTTCGCCAAACAAGGCCATGGCGCCCATTTTCAGGGCTTCTTCCTTTGGCATGGTTTTAACCACCACCGGTATATTTTGCCTGATTTTACGATTTACTATTTTCTCTACCTCCATCAATTCGGTATCGCTCACTTTGGCAAAATGCGAAAAATCGAATCGAAGTGCATCTGCATTGTTCAAACTTCCTTTTTGTGCAATATGTTTTCCAAGTACCTGTTGCAATGCCGCCTGTAATAAATGGGTAGCGGTATGATGTCGTTGAATTTTTCTCCGGGCCGAACGATCGATACGGGCTAGAACCAGCCCTTCAAACGAAAGCGGTAATTCTTCGGCTACATGAATAATTAAATCATTCTCCTTTTTTGTATCAGTAATCGCTATTTGTTGATTTCCGCATTGCAATATTCCGGTATCTCCCACCTGTCCGCCACTCTCGGCATAAAATGGTGTTTTTTCCAAAACAATCTGGTAATTGCTTTTTCCTTTGGCATTTACTTTCCGGTACTTCCATAACCGCGTATCGGCTTCCTGATGGGTATAGCCTATAAAGTCGGATGACTCGCAGGGATTCACTACCACCCAGTCTTCGGTATCCACTGCTGCAGCCGAACGGGAACGGTCTTTTTGTTTTTGCATCTCAGCTTTAAACCCGCTTTCATCTACTTCCAGCTGGTGTTCGTGGGCAATTAACGCTGTGAGGTCATACGGAAAACCATAGGTATCGTAGAGTTCAAAGGCATCTGTTCCCGAAATCACCGAAGGCCTGGTCAACATAATATCTTCAATTCGTTTCAACCCCTTGTCGAGTGTATGAAGAAAACTATTCTCTTCTTCAAGAATCACACGACTTACAAATGCTTCCTGTTGTTTTAATTCCGGAAATACATGGGCAAACTGATCGGCCAGTAATGGCAACAACTGATGAAGCAGCGGTTGCTTATAATTCAAACACGAAAAATAATAACGTACCGCACGACGAAGAATACGACGAATCACATACCCTGCACCGGTATTGGATGGTAATTGGCCATCGGCTATGGTGAAGGCTATGGCCCGGATATGATCGGCAATAACACGAAAAGCAATATCGGCGGGTTTGTCGCTGAATGCATACTGAATACCACAAATTTTTTCGGTGGCATGTATGGTCGGTGTGAATACATCGGTATCATAGTTCGATGTTTTTCCCTGAACTACCCGTACCAGTCGTTCGAATCCCATACCAGTATCCACATGTTTCGAGGGTAATTCTTCAAGGCTTCCGTCTTTCTTCCGGTTATACTGAATAAAAACATTATTCCATATTTCTATTACCTGCGGATGGTCTTTGTTCACCAGTTCATGACCGGGTATCAGAGCCCGTTCGGCATCCGGACGCATATCGAAATGAATTTCGCTGCATGGGCCACAAGGACCGGTATCGCCCATTTCCCAGAAATTATCTTTTTTATTTCCGAGTAGAATATGCTGATGATTGCTGATTATTTTTTCCCATTCTGCCCGGGCAATTTTTGCTGCGGGTAAGCCTTCCTTTTCATCGCCTTCAAATACGGTCACATACATACGGTCTTCGGGCAACTGATACACCTTTGTAAGTAATTCCCAACTCCAGGCAATGGCTTCGGCTTTGAAGTAATCGCCAAAACTCCAGTTCCCAAGCATTTCAAACATGGTATGATGATAGGTATCAACCCCTACTTCTTCCAGGTCGTTATGTTTTCCGCTTACGCGAAGGCATTTCTGTGTATCCGCTATACGGGTATGCGGCGGTACTTGGTTTCCAAGAAAATAATCCTTGAACTGATTCATACCGGCATTGGTAAACATCAGGGTAGGATCGTTCTTTACTACGATAGGAGCACTGGGTACAATATGATGACCTTTGCTTTTAAAAAAATCGAGAAACTGTTGTCGTATTTCCGTAGATGTCATGTGCAAGAATAAAAGTCAGCAAAAGTAAGTCGGTACCGACTTTATGCGTAATTTTTCTTGAACTCAGCGAACGATAGTTATCCGGGTCGTACCGGGTTTTACCAGTCGCGACAATTCTTCCACATCCTTATTTTTCAGGGAGATGCAGCCATCGGTCCAGTTATGCTTCAGGTCTATTACATTGTCGCCATTGAACCAAATGCCATGTATACCAACCAGACCACCAATCCGGGCGTTCGAAGGAATCAGTCCTTTCCGTTTATTTTCTTCAAATCGTTGCTGCGATTCTTCATTCGGATAATCGATCAGCATAAATTTATCCCACTTCGCGTGATCCTTACAAGTTTGAATGGTAAATGTTCCTTCGGGTGTACAGCGGTCGCCCTCCATACATTTCTGTTGCAGATAGCTGGGACCAAATACACATTTGTACGCTGTTAAAATTTTACCTTTATACCATACCTGCAGGCGGTTCTTACTCTTCAGTACTTTCAATGCAATGGAATCGGTATTGATGGTATCGGGGTTCAAAGGGCGATTCAATACCGGTGGAATCAGGATAGTAGTGGTAGTGGTGGTGGTGGTTTTACGCCCTTCTTTCAATACGGTAGTTTCTACCCGGTTGCCTTTGCTATCGTAACTGACTACAGCCGGACCCGGTTTTTTCGCCGCTCGGGCCTCGGCTTGTTTTTTTCGTTCTGCCTGTTCCTGTAAAAAACGGGTATAGGCCACTTGCTTGTTCCGCATCGAATCCGATTGCCGGTTCTGCGCATACATCATTCTACCGGGAGAAGTAAGTACAAAAAGAAGTAGAAAAACAAACAGTCGCATGGGAGCACGAATTTAATTCAAAGCCATTAATGAATATGCAATGAACGGGCTACTTCCCAAAGTACAATTCCTGCACTAACGGCTACATTCAGTGAATGTTTGCTTCCGAATTGCGGAATTTCAATACAAGCCTCACTACTTGCCAGGGCCTGATCGGAAACACCATGTACTTCGTTTCCCAAAATCAGGGCATATTTTTCCGAGGGTTGAAGAGGAATCTGATGTAATGGAATACTGTTTCGGGTTTGTTCGATACTGTAAATATGATACTGTTGGTTTTGTAACGCCCCGATCGCTTCGGTGATGTCTGAAAAATGTTTCCAGGTAACCGTGTCGGTGGCACCAAGAGCGGTTTTCTGAATATCACGGTGCGGCGGTTGTGGCGTATACCCGCAGAGATAAATACCTTCAATCCGAAAAGCATCCGCACTGCGAAATACCGAACCCACATTATTCATACTGCGCACATCATCAAGTACCAGTATTACCGGTATTTTTCCTGAGTCGTGAAATTCTTCCACACTCAATCGCTGCAATTCCGGCATGGTTTTCTTTGTGGAATCCATGGTGTATTTCCTGCAGGTAGTTTATTTCACTCCCAGAATCGACTGGTAGCGACTGGTATTGGAAATTACATTCATGGCTTCCTTCACTTCTTCATCATCGGCCAGTGCATTCTGATGTTGTCCGCGCTGATAATAATACCGACCCACAATTTCATCTTGCAGAATCTGAAGTATTTCCTTTTTGTTTTTAATCAGGTCCTGTGTTTTATCGTGGGACAGTGATTTTTGTACCAGGGCAAAATCGTTTTTGATGGCTTCAAAATAATTTTCCTTCACCGCCACGTCACGGAACTTGTTTAAAGCTTCTTCGGCTTTGGTTTGATATGAATAATCTTTCCCTTCGAGCCAGTGAACAAAATCGTTGAAGTCGGTTTCGGTGAGTTTGAACTCGCGGGCGGAAGCTATGGTTGGATGTTTTGATGCATACAGGGTGGCATAATCAAACACAAAGGCTTTATCGTTCAGGGTTTGAACAATGGGCGGTTGTTCGTGCATGGGCATTTTTATATCCGGTTCAACTCCTCCGCCGTCCCACACGATACGGCCACTTTTGGTTTTGAATTTTGTTTTCAGCGAATCGGGAATTTCACCTACGCTACCGTCTTCGTTCCGGTGCGTATAATCGAGTGCCTGAATACATCGCCCGGATGGCGTGTAGTATTTTGCTGTGGTTACTTTCAGTTTTGAGTTGAAGGCCAGGTCGCGGGTGGTTTGAACCAATCCCTTACCAAAACTTTTTTGTCCGATCACTACTCCCCGGTCCAGATCCTGCATCGTTCCCGCTACAATTTCCGAGGCGGAAGCCGACTTCCGGTTAATCAGAATGGTTAATGGAATTTTTTCATCCAGCGGAGTACCATGGGTTTTATAGGTTTTGTCCCATTCCTCATTTTTTCCTTTGGTGGTCACCACAATCTGATCGCCATTAATAAAAATATTGCAGAGATTCACGGCCTCGTCTAATAATCCACCCGGATTAAAACGCAGATCGAGAATAATTCCTTTGGTTTTAGGATTGGCTTTGATTAAACTGTCTACTGCACTTCGAACTAAACTTCCACAGCGGTCGGTAAACTGATTGAGTTTTACATAAGCAAATTCCTTGTTGGGTCCCAGGGCATCGGCAAAAGGCAGGTTGGTGAGATTAATTTCTTCGCGGGTGATGGTTTTTACCGATTCGCTTTGGGTGAAGGCATCACGCACCTTCACTTTGAAACTGGTTCCGGGTGAGCCTTTAATGAACCGGCCAACTTCTTCGATATCCCGGTTCTTGATCGAACGGCCATCAATTTCCAGAATCATATCACCGGCTTTTAATCCGGCTTTCACTACCGGACTGTTTTCTACCGGTTCTGAAATCACAATATATCCGTCCTTCATCCGGAATCCGGTACCTATCCCTCCGTATTTCCCGGTTGTTTGAAAACGATAGTCCTCAATATCTTCTTCGGTGATATAATTCGTATAGGGATCCAGATCGGCCAGCATGGCATCGATTCCTTTTTTTACCAGTCGGCCGGGTTGTACCGGATCCACATAATAGGTATTGAGTTCGCGGAAGAGTTTATTAAAAATCTCGAGATTCTTTGTGATCTCGAAATAAGGATCGGCCTCTTTGGCTTGTATAAATAGCATCAGGACTGCTCCGGCAAAGGCCGCAAACAGATACAT
Source organism: uncultured Bifidobacterium sp. (assembly GCA_964458785.1). GTDB lineage: Bacteria > Bacteroidota > Bacteroidia > Chitinophagales > Chitinophagaceae > OLB11. The sequence goes on from CAYWKR010000081.1 coordinate 6,911, forward strand.
GACGATCGGTTTCGAAGTACGTTTCCCGTTCATGAAAAAATGTTTGGCGCAATTTATTCGAAAAAGCAATGCCTGAAGTGAGGTGCCGGCATTTTTACAATTTCGGAAACATATTGATTTCTGCTTTATACGCCGCTTCTGATCCTTAAGCCGGGAGTAAACGCAGAATATCGTTATCGGTTTTTTCGAATAAAAGCATCGGATTCAGGGAGCGCCAGTTGGGATTAATCATAAAATGAATATAGGAAGATAGCCGTGCCTGACGGAATTCGCAGAGGGTTTGCTCGGGTGTATTCAAACAAACCAGCCAGCCTCCACGTTCAGCACATTCGTTATACCATTCTTCATAATATTCGCGATCGCCGCTGTGGAAATTCAATACATTCTCGGCGATCAGAATAAATTTAAAAATCCCCTCGTGCTGGAGCTGATCAATTACATTTCGTTTCAGGGTTTGAATATCGTTTTCTATGGCATCGTTCCATTCACCAATCAGTTCCATAATCGCAAATCCCAGTTCATAATCACACATCAGAATTTTTACATACAGGGTACGCGAACCGATTTCGTCCCATTGTGGATGAATATAATAATTATAGACCGTATTGCTGAATTCA
>CAYWKR010000082.1:0-7520 GCA_964458785.1 uncultured Bifidobacterium sp.
CTTACTGAAGATATATCCTCGTTTTATTCATTTCGTCTTGCCTCTTCATGCACCTATCCTGAAATACGGAAGCAAATCTATGAACCGGCCTGTTTGCCCGGCTTGTTTCGTCCCCCATCTGTTTGTTGAGTGAACCATTATCGCTGAGGCGGTAACTTATTCTGTAGCGAAATTCTTCGTTTGCAGTTTTATTTCATTTCAAAAAACAACAGATGAATTTGTATAAAAAATACTACCGTACCGATCTGTTATCGGGACTGGTTGTTTTTCTGGTGGCCTTGCCACTATGTTTGGGTATAGCCGTAGCCTCGGGTGCTCCTCCTATTGCAGGAATAATCAGTGGGGTGATCGGAGGCATTGTAGTGGGCTTTCTGAGTCATTCTAATCTCAGTGTCACCGGTCCGGCTGCAGGACTCATTGCAATTTTACTTACTGCACAAAAAGACATTGGGTTTGAAGGACTTTTACTCGCTGTGAGTGTAGCTGGTCTGATTCAAATTATTTTAGGACTCATTAAAGCAGGCACCATTTCGAATTACTTCCCCAGTAATGTGATTGAAGGAATGCTGGCTGCCATAGGAGTAATCATTATAAAAAAAGAAATTCCGCATGCGCTGGGTTATGATAAAGCCCATGAAGGCGACTTCTTTTCGGTGGAAACCAATGTAGGGTCAGACTTTTTAGGTGAAATCATCGAGTCGGTCAATTATCTGCATCCGGGTGCCATGCTCGTTGCCCTGCTTTCGATTGGTATTTTAATTGCCTTCCAAAAAATTGAATGGCTTAAAAAAATCCGGTTTATTCCCGGTGCACTGGTTGCCGTTATAGTAGGTATTTTAATTAATGAAAGCTGGATAGCACTCAACAGTACCTTTCAGATAGTGGGCGACGGACATCTGGTTGATTTACCTGTTCCTAAGAACTGGAATGAATTTAAATCGCAATTCAACCGCCCCGACTTTAGTCGTATTGGCGAAAAAGCTATTTGGATAACCGGTTTGACTATTGCCGTAGTAGCCAGTATTGAAACATTATTATGTATTGAGGCCGGCGATAAAATGGATCCATTAAAACGCTATACCCATACAAACCGTGAATTACAGGCTCAGGGTGTTGGTAATTTATTGTCGGGATTATTGGGAGGCTTACCCATGACTTCGGTGATTGTTCGTACTTCGGCCAATGTCAACGCCGGAGCCCGGACAAAAATTTCGACCATTACCCATGGCATCCTTTTATTGCTTGCCGTATTACTGATTCCCTCCGTGCTGAACCGGGTTCCCATGGCCACACTGGCTGCTATTTTAATTCTCATCGGGTACAAACTGGCTCACCCCAAGGTATTCAAACATATGTGGAAGAGCGGGTTAAACCAATTCATTCCCTTTATGGTAACCCTGATAGCTGTGGTATCACTCGATTTACTGAAAGGGGTTGGTATTGGTTTATTGGTGAGTATTTTCTATATCCTAAAGCAAAACCTTAAACTGGCTTATTTCTTCCGGAAGGAAAATCATCACCAAGGTGAAACCATTACCATTACACTGGCACAGGAAGTATCGTTCTTAAATAAAGCTGCCATTAAAAAAACGCTGGGTGAGATTGCCGATAACAGCAAACTGATTATAGATGCCAGTCAAACGGCTTATATCGATTACGATGTGCTTCAACTCATTCGCGATTTTCTTGAATTCGGATCCCGCGAGAAAGGAATCGCTGTTCAATTGATTGGATTCAAGGAACACTATAGGATGGAAGCCAGCAGTCATGTAAGTAGTCATTGATTTCTAAAAAAAACCGGAAACGTATGCACCCGGATTGAATGTGCATGCAACTAAACAAAATAAAAATGGAACAATCGTATCATAAACTGCTTCAGAATAATAAGGAGTGGGTAAAAAAACAACTGGAATTAAATCCTTCATACTTCGAGGAATTAAGTAAAGGGCAACGACCGGAATATCTCTGGATCGGTTGCAGCGACAGCCGGGTTCCGGCCAATGAAATTACAGGTACCCGTCCGGGTGAAATGTTTGTACACCGCAATATTGCCAATATGGTGGTACATACCGATATGAATCTCTTAAGTGTGCTTTCGTATGCCGTAGATGTATTGCAGGTAAAACATATAATTGTTTGCGGACATTATGGATGTGGCGGGGTGTTAGCCGCCATGACGAATAAGCAATTCGGATTGATTGATAATTGGCTGCGGCACCTGAAAGATGTGTATCGCTCGCACCGGATGGAATTGGAAAGTATCCAGGATGAACAGAACCGGCAAAATCGTTTTGTGGAATTAAATGTCAGCGAACAGGTACTGGATCTGGCTAAAACCACCATAGTTCAAAATGCGTGGAAACGGAATCAGCCACTTCATCTTCATGGCTGGGTATACGATATTGGCGATGGTATCATCAAGGATCTGAATGTAAATCTGACAGGTCATGCAGATCTGGATCAGATTTTCCGTATGCATGAATCGTAAACTACTTTCTTTCAGCTATTAATTTAAAAAGAATTGAAATCAGTAGGCCCACTTCAGATAGGTAGCGCCCCAGGTGAAGCCGCCACCAAAGGCTGCCAGAATGATATTGTCTCCTTTTTTCAATTCTTTTTCCCATTCCCATAAACAAAGCGGTAAGGTTCCGTTTGTGGTATTACCGTAGCGTTGAATATTCACCATCACTTTTTCTTCGGGCAGTCCCATGCGTTCGCGGGTAGCATCAATAATTCGTTTGTTGGCCTGATGAGGTACCAGCCAGGCAATGTCTTTGTCTTCAAGATGATTTCGCTGCATTATATCGTATGCCACATCAGCCATATTTTTTACAGCGAATTTGAAAACCGTTTGTCCTTCCTGATACACGAAATGTTCCTTATTCATAACGGTTTCCACTGTAGCCGGTTTTACCGATCCGCCCGCTTTCTGATGTAAAAAAGCACGACCGGCACCATCACTACGAAGAATCGAATCTACAATTCCCAATCCTTCGGTATTCGGTTCCAGCAATACAGCACCGCAACCATCGCCAAAAATGATACAGGTGGCACGGTCTTCGAAATTCAGTATACTACTCATTTTATCACCCCCTACCACAATCACTTTTTTATGCTTTCCTGTTTCAATAAACTGTGAAGCGGTGGTGAGGGCATATATAAATCCACTACAGGCGGCACTGATATCATATCCCCACGCATTTTTAATTCCCAGTTTATCGCAAATCACATTGGCTGTAGCCGGGAAGGTATAGTCGGGTGTGGTGGTGGCACAAATCAGCAACTCAATTTCTTCGGGTTTAACTCCACTTTTGTCGAAGATCTGCTGAACAGCCTTTACAGCCATTTCTGAAGTCCCCATGTCTTCGCCTTTTAAAATACGTCGCTCTTTGATACCCGTTCGGGTCGTGATCCATTCGTCGGTAGTGTCTACAATTTTTTCCAGATCGGCATTGGTTAATTTATCTTCTGGTACATATCCTCCAACACAGGTGATGGCGGCTTGTATTTTTGGCATGATGCGTCAAATTAAAAATGAGGGGTAAAGGTACTATAAAAATCGGGGCATCATAACAGGGTACAAATCCCATATTTACCCAACCGATTTGGATATCGTTAGTATCAGATGGCAGCCAGTTGAACCTTTTGCTGAAGCTCTTTTACCTGTTCCCGGATCATGGTATCGGTATCCATCAGGTCTTTTACCGTCTGACAACTGTGAATTACTGTGGTATGATCGCGTCCTCCGAAATGATCACCAATTGTTTTCAGCGAATTCTTGGTGAATTGTTTAGCCAGAAACATGGAAATCTGCCGGGCCTGAACAATTTCTCTTTTCCGGGTTTTGGCCTGCAGTTTATCGTAGTTGATTTCGTAATATTCACAAACCATTTTCTGAATGGTTTCGATGGTAATTTCCTTGGAGGAAGTTTTAACGATATTCCGCAACACCTTTTTTGCTAGTTCCAGATCAATTTCCTTCTTTACCAGCGATGAATGTGCCAGCAGGGAAATCAAGGCCCCTTCCATTTCACGGATATTGTTCTGAACATTATACGCCAGATACTTCACCACTTCTACCGGAAGTTCCAGTCCGTCGTTTCGCATTTTATGTTCCAGAATGGCCATCCGGGTCTCAAAATCAGGTGCCTGAATATCGGCACTCAGTCCCCAGCGGAAACGCGATAATAGCCTTTCCTGCATTCCATCCAGATCCTTAGGTGGTTTGTCACTGGTTAAAATCAGTTGTTTCCCGTTTTGGTGTAAATGGTTGAAAATTGAGAAAAAAGCATCCTGCGATTTTACGGCAGGAGCGAAGTAATGGATATCGTCAATAATCAGTACATCGATCAATTGGTAAAAGTTGATAAAGTCGTTGATCTCGTTATTACGTGAATGCTCGATGAACTGGTGAATGAATTTTTCAGCGCTAACATACAACACTGTTTTATTGGGATGCAGTCGTTTGGTTTCGTTACCGATGGCATGAACCAGATGGGTTTTACCTAAACCGGATCCGCTGTAAATAACCAGCGGATTGAATGAAGTACCACCCGGTTTCTGCGCTACCGCCAACCCGGCACTGCGCGCCAGCCGGTTACATTCACCTTCCACATACGAATCGAAGGTATGATTCGGATTCAGCTGTGGATCGATCTGTGAACGTTTCAATCCAGGAATAACGAAGGGATTTTTAATTCCATCCTCCTGCCCGAGAGGCACATCTACATAATTATTGGAAAGTGGAGCCTGCTGATGATTACTGGCAAGTACACGCACCGACGCCGGATTGCTCTTACTCTGATTCTCCATCAGAATACGATATTCCAGTTGCGCATTTTTCCCTAACTCCCTTTTAATCGACTTGGCAATTAATTCTACATAATGTTCTTCCAGCCATTCGTAAAAAAACTGACTGGGTACTTCGATTACGAGCACATTATCTTCCAATGCTACTGCCCGGATCGGTTCGAACCAGGTTTTATATGATTGCCAACTTATATTGTCCTTGATAACTTTTAAACAATTCTCCCAGATTTTTTCGCAGGACTTTGACATGTGTTTGTTGAGTGAATTTTATATGATCAGGTTATTTTTTTCTTTGCTTCGAGGCGTTAAAACCAATGATTTCACTGTGTTTCAACGTGACAACGAAAGTGGTAATTTTTTGTTGAAAAAAAAAATTTTTAGGTTCTTGTTTCTTTCACTTCCAGTAAAGAAAAATCAGAAACATAGTCGTGGCCTTCCTTATTATCAAAAAATATATTTATCCTTCCTAACATCAATCCTGCCCACCCTACCTGATTAATCATCACCTCTTGATTTTTTCGATTTTTTGTTTTATAAGGCTGCTCTAAAAAGGTATGTGTATGACCTCCGATAATCAAATCGATGTATTCACTGTCGGCCGCAAACCCTTTGTCAGAAAGCTTTTCCGTATTGTATTCAAAACCCAGATGCGATAAGCAAATGATATAATCGCAGTGTCGTCTCTTTTTCAGATACCATGCTATATTGTTTGCAGCCTGTACCGGATCATGGTATTCCACACCGCTACAGAGTGCATCCGGAACCAATCCCTTCAATTCAATTCCCACACCGAGTATTCCGATTTTAAGTGGTCCTTTTCGCAGGATGGTATATGGCTGAACTACTGATTCGAGTGGTGTTCCGGTGAACGAATAATTACAATTCAGAAAGGGAAATGGCACTTCCTGAATGCGTGTAGCCAACACTTCCATGCCATGATCGAAATCGTGATTACCTAGGGTAGTGGCATCATACCCAAGCATCGCCATTACTTTCATTTCAGGTACTCCGTTGAAAAAATTAAAGTAGGGTGTTCCCTGAAAAATGTCGCCCGCATCCAGCAACAGCACATGTTCTTCTTCGTTTCTTATTTTTTTTATCAACTGTTCACGGGCCAGTACACCACCCATTCCCTGATATTTACCCCCATCCATTGGAAAAGGATCCAGACGGCTATGAACATCATTTGTGTGTAATATGTTCAGTTTGCAGGGGGCTTCTGTTTCAGCGGCCAGCGATTGAAGGGGACTACTGAACAAAAAGGCGGTTCCGGCCGTGATGTCTCGAATAAAATCTCTTCGATGGTATTGCATGGTATAAACTGTTCAGGGTTCAATAATAAACCGGTTCACTGTATCGGCAGACAGGGAAGGGTGCGAACGGATATACTGCAACATCGCATCCCGAAGCAATACCTGCGTATGTTTCATTGGCACCGACTGAAGAAAATCGCAGGCGTCGCCACCCCCGGCCACATAATCGTTCGTGGCGATATAATAGATACTGTCGTTCGATAGGGCCAACCCGTTTAAAATAATTTCAATCCGATTGTCTTTTCCCAGATGACTATGTAGTGAACTACTGAGTGGCCAACCGCCGGAACGACCGGCATGTAACAACCATCGACTCAGCAACGTGCCTGATACTGGAAGAATAACTACTTCATTATCAAAGGGTAATAGTTCAAAAATTTTTCCGATGGTGATGGGACCTGCCGGAAGTTCATTCAGACGAATACTCCCATAATTCATCACAGCCGCTACACAACGGGAATCGCTGACATGGCCTTGCTCAAACAACACATCCGCAACAAGATTTCCGAGCGATCCGGACGGCTTCTTTTTCACGAAGGCCTGTCTGGCTTCTCCTATCTCTTCGCGGGTGATGTTCGATAAACTATCCCGGAAAGGTCTCAGATAATCAGCTACTTCACTGCCGGTATCCGCTATTCCCTGTTCAATTTTTTCTGAATGAATCTCCGAATGCTGTATCTGAAAACTACTTCTGCAGGCTACCCAGCCGAAGAACAGGATGGGGATAAAAGCCTTGGTAAAATTCTGCTTTAAAAGCGTGAAGAGCATGGGTTTGGAATTAACTTCGTGCACTAAAACTATATCAAATGGCTTCTTTCGACATAAACGGAATCCTTAAAGTTAAGAAAGACACGCAGGTTGTCAGCGAAAAATTTTCAAAGCGGGAATTTGTTCTGACCATCGATACACAATCTCAATATCCACAGTATATCAGTCTGCAACTTACTCAAGACAAATGCTCCCTGCTCGATCAGTTTAATACCGGAGATGAAATGAAAGTTTCTTTCAATCTGCGCGGAAGAGAATGGAGCGGACCCGATGGCATTCGCTACTTCAATACACTGGAAGCCTGGAGACTGGAAAAGGTAAGTGGTTCCACTTCAACATTTACCCCGTCTAATTATCCGGCTTCAGTTCCTGCAGAATCATCGGTATCGAAAGACGACGACCTGCCCTTCTGATTCCGGTTTTTTACGATTTATTCTTTTTCTTTCCTGACTTCTTTACTGAAGCCTTGTGTCGGTATTTATCGTACCGGCGGTTTTCCCAGTTGATGAGCATTTCGAAATACTGACGCACTTTCGCGGGTTGACGCTTTACCAGATCGGCAAATTGAAGATATACATCCTGATGAAAACAACTGATGAGGGTATAGCAATCTAAAAAGCCCGCATCACG
>CAYWKR010000083.1:0-7517 GCA_964458785.1 uncultured Bifidobacterium sp.
CAATTCGATTATTCAGTTGCATGACCTGCTGATTCTCATCCCGGAAGTGTTGACTCTGATGTTTTTCAGCATGAAACGCTTTGATGATACGAAGTCCACCCAGACTTTCTTCCAGAATACTCAGCATATTACCCAGTCGTTCCTGTGTATGCGAGGTACTTTTTTTCAATGTCTTACTGATACGCCCTATAATGATACCTGCTACCGGCAATAACAGGAGCAGAAAGAGAAACAATTTGGCACTGATAAAAAGCAGAATCACAAAATAAAAAATCACGGTAAAGGGGGTACTGAATAATAATTCCATGGTACTGATTACCGAAATCTCCAATGCATTTACGTCGTTAGTCATCCTCGACAGCAGATCGCCCTTTCGTTCCCTGCTGAAAAAGCCTACGGGAAGTATCAGCATCTGATCGAATAATTGCTGACGGATGCGGGTCACTATTCCATTCCGCAACGGGTGCAAAATGTACTTCGCTGCGTATAAAAAAAGATTTTTAAACAGCGTAGACAGAATAACTACTATACAAATGAAAATAAGCCCATACGACTTCTGGTGATCATGTGAAGCGATAAAATCGGATAAGAGATACCGGAAATAATCCCCTATTCCTTCCTTGCTCCAATGCCAGCCAGGATTCGAAGCCAGTAGATCTTCCTTTCCAAAAAGCATGTTTAGAAACGGACTGATCATCCCCACCGTGAGGGTGGAGAAAATAACCGATAACAAATTGAACAAGGTATAAGCGAAAACGTACGACCACTTCCCTTTCAGAAAGGGTAAAATACTTTTGATGGCTTTCATTCAGGAATTAAAGGCGTAAATTTACAGCCTAATGCCGGGATCATGGAAGAAAGTAAGCGACAAAAACAGGTAGCCAGTCTGTTGCAAAAAGAAATGAGTGATATTTTTCAACGGGAAGGGTTAAATATCATTCATGGCGGCATGATTTCCATTTCAAAGGTTAAGGTGACCCCTGATTTGATGGAAGCCCGGTTTTATCTTAGTTTCTACCAGATACCGGAACCGGAAAAAATGCTGGCACACATTAAATCGCTCGATTGGGAACTGCGCAAGCAACTGGCTTCCCGGATACGAAATAATGTTCGAAAAATTCCGGTGTTACATTACTTCCTCGACGATACCCTCGATTATGTTTTTCATATGGAAGAGGTGTTTCGCAACCTGCATATTCCTTCCGCCGAAGAAGGAAAAGAAAAAGAATAGTTTATTGTACTTCAGGTAACGCCTGTTTACTGACACCAATAATTCCTTTTACTTTCAGGATACTATAATCGCTGAAGGTTTGATTGGATTCCAGTCCATCCCCATAGATGACCTGACGAGGGGTACTTATTTTTACGAATTTATTGGTATAGAACTTCTGCAATTTTTCATTCCATACAAGCTCTTCGGTTTGCAATTCTTCCTGTTTCATATTCCATACCCGCACACTGTCGCGCACCAGCACATTGCCGTTTTCCTCGAAGTACCGGCCGTAGCGGGCTGTGAGGGTACTTTGTGTTTGCATACTATCGTTATAGAATACCACTTTCAGTCCGTTCTTCATTTCAATATAAGCCGGTTTGGTATCGGTTACATGCACAAATTGCCTTGTAAATAACTCGGCTTTGGTATGACCTTCTTTGGTATAGTAAATGGTTACACTGTCGGCGTATTCGGTATTCAGCATCTGAGTACCCAGCGCATGCTTCATTTTTCCAAGGTCGTTCCGGCAGGAAGTGAGGAGCAGGAGAAGGAGCACTGCGCTTGCCCGTTGCATGCTAATCGTATTTGCGTTTGATGAACCAACGATCGTTGAATGTCAGCCCCAACACCATGCGGGTATAGGATTCCTGGATCAGTTCATTTTTCAGCGTACCCCGTTGTCCGGCTTCAATAGCCAGATTCAACTGACCGATACTTGAATTCAGTCCACCCCGGCGAATAGGATATGTAATACCTACGGTTACAGCGGTATTGGGCAAGCTGGTATTGCGAAACGAAAAAATATCTTTCCCAGTATACACTCCGGCCCGAAAACTCATCCGTTTCCATTGCTGATTTACGGCATTGGGATCCGGTGTGAAAGAGGCTCCGGCGCTCATCATCCAGCTTTTCCCAGTTGAATCGGCTGTTTGATAGGACGAATATTTTTCCCAGTTGGAAGAACGATATTCGATTCCTGCCTTCCACTGATCGCCATGTGAAATTTGCATTCCGGCAGTAAGTATAGATGGAATATGTACAGTTCCTTTCTGACTCACCACACTATCGACATTATACTGATAGGTAGGGTCGCTGACATCACCAAAGAACGATTTCCAGTATATATCTCTCTTGCCATGCAAATCCTGAGCCAGTGTATAGGATGCTCCAAACGACAGGGTATAGTTTTCGTTCAGGGCCTGTGCATATTGAATGCCGGGTTGAAGAAAAACACCACCCACTACCGTTCTTCCGGTTACACTACTGGAAATAATTTTCAGGGTATCGGTAAAGGTTTCATCACTGCTGTTAATCACATTTCCGAAAAGATAGCCGCTATTTAATCCAATGGATAAATTGCCCATCCGGTAGGCTGCTCCAACATAAATTTTTTGCGTTCCCCCACCACCGTAGTAATCGTATACAACTTTCGAAATTCCGTCAATGGAATCGTTCTGCTGCATCGCATATTTCGAACGGGTGAAGGGTAAAATACCAAAGCTCACACCAATATGTTTCGAAACCGGCAACCCGAGACTCAGATATGCCAGACTCAGGGATCCCACCCGGTTGGCCTCGGTACCATTTTTAATATTGCTTGAAACTCCTTCCACCCCAAACTGGAAAGAAGTTAATTTCAATGCACTGTAGGAAGCCGGATTATCGGGATTCACAATCAAAGAATGGCGATCGGCTGTGCTCACATCGGCCATACCCCGGTAATGGGCATTCTTACCACTTTTCCAGTTGCCTAACGCATAGCGCGAGTAGGGAGAATTTTCCTGAGCCTGAGAGTAATGAATTCCGCTTACACTGAAAAGAAGAAGAAACAGAAACCTACTGGTTATGTTCGAGTATGGCATAGAGTCCTTTGAACAAAAAATTAGTGTCGGCAAATATCTTGTTTTTCAAACGGCTCACAAAGAAGGGTGCATCCCCACCGGTTAAAACTGCGTTAATTCTGCCATACTGCTGTTCGAAGCGTTCTATCATGCCATCGATCTCGGCGGCTACTCCGTTGATGGCACCACTTCGGAGCGACGTTTCTGTATCATAACCAAGCAAGGCCAGATGACCTTCGCGTTGTACCAAAGGCAGCCGGGCTGTAAATTCACTCATCCCCTTCAGACGAATATCGACTCCCGGTGAAATGGCGCCTCCACGAAACGCATTGTTCTTCGCTAAAAAGTTATAGGTAATGCAGGTACCAATAGAAATGGCCAGACTGTTTTCACCCGGGAATTGCCGGCTTAATCCGGCTACCAGTGCAATCCGGTCGTGTCCTAAGGTTTCCGGTGAACCATAGGCATTCAGATAAGGTAATTTTGAATCGGTACTCAGCCGGAAGTAACGGGTATGATCTTTCAGTAACTGAACAATCCCTTCTTCGTGATTCACTACTGAAGCAAGAATCGACTTTTCGGGATTATACAGGACCATTAATTCACGAAGTCTTGAAATGGCATCCTGTTCCTTGAAAAAAAACGTATCTACCAAGCGGTCACTCTGAAATATAGCTGCCTTATAATTGGTATTTCCTAAATCAACACAAAGAGATACTGGGAGCATATAAACAGAGACAGATTAGATACCGGTTTTCTGGTGAAATGCCCGCAATGTATACTATTTTCCGGCATTGTCTAAAGCTTTTTCTATATTTTATTTACGTCTCTGTATTCTCATCATTGACCGATAATTTGCGAAAATGTCCATTCATTTCAATACGCTTTTTTAATTCCTGTAACTCGAGTATGGTAGGAATGGTTTTTCGTAAATGCCGCTGAAGAAATTCCTGCCGCTGCGCTTCATGTAAGAGCTCGAGTAACTGATATTCCTGCTCCAGTGATAATCCGGCATGATGGGCCAAATCGTAGGTATTCAGCGGACGATCATCACGACGGTAGTCTTTTTTCACCTCCAGCAATTCGTGAAATTGCCTCAGCTCCTGAAGAAGAGCCTCCAGTTTCGACTGAATACCATCCTGCACATTCTCGGGGTAGGTAACGATAGCACCGCCATACAATTTTTCAGGTATCGAGCGAATACGTTCCAGAATCTTGAACACACGCCCGCCCATGGTTTTAATATCCATTTCCCCGTTGTCGTGTATCTTTTCAATGGAGAGAATACGTACTGTGGTTCCCATTTCCGACACATCCTGATGAAAGACTGTGGCAATTCCAAACTCCTTTTGCTCTTTAAAGCATTCAGAAATTAACTGTTTATACCGGGGTTCAAAAATATGAAGATTCAGATGTTCGCCGGGATACACCACAATATTGAGCGGAAACAAAGGAATAAAATTCGTCATAGTGCAGTACGCCTTCGATGCAATAATACCAACAAAAAAAATAAAAACATGGTGGTGCCATACTGGGTTTCCAGTAAAGGTTCTATCATCATAACCACCACACACATCAGAAAAAATGCCAGCCCGGTAAAGCTATTCCTCAACCCCTTCCACGCCGAAAACAGCAGAATACATAAGAGGAGTACTGCAGGAATTCCCGCCGCCAAAAGCGTGACTAAAAACTGATTATGCGGTAATAAAATCAGTTGTTGCTGTCCGGGAAAATCCTTTTCATAATAGCGTGCCATGACTGAACGAACATTTCCATACCCATAACCCAACAATGGTTTCCTGCGAAAAGCATCCCAGGCATAGCGGTATGAAATGATACGTCCTTCATCACTAACCCGCGGTTGCAGTTCATTGTTTTGAATCTGTCCCAGGCTGTACCGGAAATACGACAGTTTATTCCGGAAGGTGGCTGAAGTCTGGTACATCATCCACGACATCAACCCCAACGCAAATAATAAAATAATACTCTGCCAGTATTTACGGGTTCGGATGGCATGCCTGAAGAGATATACCAAGGTGAGCAGGTACAATAAACCCAGGCCGGTTTTACTGGAAAGAATATGCAGGTAAATGACAGCCAGTACACAGAAACCCATTCCGGCATACCGGTACACTTTCTGTTTCAGGAACAGCCATTCCACCCCAAAACATAAACCCATTATTACGGCCATACTGAAGCGGATATGATCGTTCCGGAACGGAGTAGGAATAACCTGCGACAATCCATACCCTGCATCGTAGGCTTCTTTGTGACTGAAATAGACCATCATACTCCATCCCATTCCGACTGCGAGAAAAGAAAGAAAAAAGGCAACAAAAAATGTCCACTGTCCCTGATTCCAGCGCCCCATGGTACCAAAGGCTAATGGAAGCACAACAAACGGAAGGATTATCTGAAATCGTTCCTGCGCAAAAGCCGTATCTGTTGCCGTGATCAAACTCAGCGCCATTACAATAAAATACAATACACACCAGCTGGCTATATTCCCGTTTATATTAACCCGGAGGTGTTTTAATTTGTTCCACTGCGCCAGGGTATGTATGACAAGAGTAATCATGCCAATGCTCATCATAGCCCGCGATAAAAACATACCGGCTATCACCATCAGACAACTGATGTAAGCGAGTCGTGGATGCCGTACCCATCCGATACATGTAGAAAGCAGAGTCATCGAATTAAACAGTTTTTATTCCGGAGCAGTCGCAGCAATCGTTCGCTTTAATCTACATTTGCCGGCAACGAATATAAACCGCATTTTTACGGAAGTATTGTGCCTGAAGAAAATAAATACCTGGCCCCATTAAAAGCAGGAAATAGCCGCCTGCTCTCGCGTTGCATCAGTGCCGTTGAAAATGAATGGCCGGGTTATGAAGAATTACTGCTGACTTCAGGCGGGGGACAACCTATTCCGGTGATTGGAATAACCGGAGCACCAGGGGCAGGAAAAAGTACCCTGATTCATGCACTGGTTCAATACTGGCTGAACGAAAACAAGAAGATTGCCGTTTTATCGGTAGACCCCAGTTCACCTTTTCACCACGGAGCTTTACTCGGTGACCGGATTCGCATGCAGGATGTATTTCTTCACCCTGATGTTTTTATCCGTTCGCTGGCCAGCCGGGGAGCTTTAGGCGGACTGAATTACAAAATGCTCGAAATTCTACAGGTGCTTCAGTTGACTTCATTCAATTATATTCTGATTGAAACTGTAGGGGTTGGACAAAGCGAAGTAGAAATTGCCGGCATAGCTGATACTACCCTGGTACTTACAGTTCCGGAAGGGGGTGATGAAGTGCAGACCATGAAATCGGGATTGATGGAGATTGCCGATATTTTTATTGTAAATAAATGCGATCGGGATCAGGCTGATTTGTTTGTCAAAAACCTCCAATTACTGGTTCATGAACGAACCCAGTCATGGGAAACACCTGTTATTCGTTGTATTGCAACCAAAGGAAGCGGTATTCAGGAATTGAATGAAGCTATTCAAAAACACCAACGGTATCGTGAACAACATCCGGAACATCGGTTAAACCAACTCTACGAAAAAGCCTATCAGCTGATCAGGGAAATCCGTATGAAGGATATTCGCAAGGAAGTGCTGCTTTCGATGCTTCAGGAAGCTCAGCAGGATGAACATTTCAACCTTTTCAGGTGGGTGAGAACCTTCTATCCCAACACATAATTACCGGATACAGCGAACCGCGGGGGTTTCTCTGAATGAATTACATTTGCGGCATGACGATTGAGCAATTGAAGGCCATGCGGGAACGGGTTTCGGCATTGCAATCCTATCTGAATATAGATGAAAAGCAGAACAAAATTGAAAACGACAAGGCCCTGAGTCTGGCACCCGGATTCTGGGATGATAATACCCGGGCTACCGCCATACTTAAAGAAATAAAAACCAATTCATATTGGGTGGATCTTTTTCTGGCCACCAAAAATGCCGTAGAAGATTTTGCCGTGATGTTCGAATTCTGGAAAGAAGGGGAAGCTACCGAAGACGATGCCCGCCAGAGTTATGATCATGCAGTGAATAAACTGGATGAACTGGAATTTAAGAGCACCCTCAATCAGCCCGAAGATGAAATGCCGGCTGTGATGACTATTAATTCGGGAGCGGGTGGAACCGAAAGTCAGGACTGGGCCGAAATGCTGTTGCGCATGTACCGGATGTATGCCGAGAAAAACGGGTTTAAAGTCAGCGAAATTGATGTTCAATGGGGCGACGGTGCCGGTATTAAACAAGCGACTATTGAAATTGAAGGACCCTTTGCCTTTGGTTTATTGAAATCGGAAAACGGGGTGCATCGCCTGGTTCGCATTTCACCTTTCGACAGTAATGCCCGACGCCATACCAGCTTTGCCTCGGTATTTGTATATCCCTTAGTAGACGACTCGATAGAAATTGAAGTAAACCCGGCTGATATTGAATGGGA
>CAYWKR010000084.1:0-7491 GCA_964458785.1 uncultured Bifidobacterium sp.
CCGATAAATCACTTCCACTAACATTACCAATCACCAGATCCATGGTGTCAAGTATCTTTTTCGAAATCAATTCTTCAACCGGCAAACTATCAGATCGACTGTCGAAGATATGGATGTTTAAATCCATGCCCATACGATTCAGAGTATCTGCGGCAATTTCCACCCCTTTTATAAAATCTATACCCTGCTGCATAAGTTTCGGCATATGGGTCATCACCTTTTCAAGTTCCAGTGAATCGAGATACAGCGAACTGATCACAGCAATCCGGTAACGGTCTTTTTTAACCGCTTTGGGGAATTTATACCCGGAATACAATCCGGTTTTACCTTCTTCTACCAGGGGTTTTCGTTGCGCCTGTATGGCAGTAAACGAAACAAGAAACAATAGAATGATATAGCTTACCCGATACAACATGCTTATTCCCATTCGATGGTAGCCGGTGGTTTGGAACTGATATCGTACACCACCCGGTTTATGCCTTTTACTTTATTGATAATTTCGTTTGAAATGGCAGCCAGTAATTCATACGGAATATGAGCCCAGTCGGCAGTCATCCCATCTACACTGGTAACCGCCCGCAATGCCAGGGTGAATTCATAGGTACGCTCATCGCCCATCACACCAACACTTTGTACCGGTAACAGTATAGCTCCCGCCTGCCATATTTTATTGTATTCGCCGCTTTCTTTCAGTTTGTCGATATAGATAGCATCCGCTTCCTGTAACAATCTCACTTTCTCTTCACTTACGCTTCCCAATATCCGGATACCTAATCCGGGGCCTGGAAATGGATGACGGTTCAGAAATGAATCTGCTAAACCTAATTCTTTCCCTATACGTCGAACTTCATCTTTAAACAGGTAGCGAAGGGGTTCTACCAGTTCCATGTGCATACTTTCGGGTAAGCCACCCACATTATGGTGCGACTTTATAGTAGCTGAGGGTCCGTTAACGGAAACACTTTCTATAACATCCGGGTAAATGGTTCCCTGACCCAGAAATTGAACCCCGCTTAATAAAGCAGCTTCTTCCTGGAAGACATCGATAAACAGGCCTCCAATTATTTTTCTTTTCTCTTCCGGACTCTCTACTCCCTGTAACTTGGAATAAAAGCGATGCGATGCGTCTACTCCTTTTACTTTAAGTCCAAGATGACGGTAAGCATCCAGTACTGAAGCAAACTCATTTTTTCGCAGCAGTCCATTATCAACAAAGATGCAAAACAGCCGGTCGCCAATAGCATGTTGTACCAGGGTAGCCGCTACCGTACTGTCGACACCACCACTCAGTGCCATCACCACCCGGCCTTCGCCCACCTGTTTCTGAATAGCTGCCACGGTTTCCTGTATATAACCAGCCGGGGTCCAGTTTCCGGTGCAACCGCAAATGCCGAGTACAAAATTGGCAAGCAGTTTTTTCCCATTGAGCGAATGGGTAACCTCCGGATGGAATTGGAGACCGAATAAAGGGTGGGGGGTATGTTTAATCTGAAAGGCGGCAACCGGAATACTCTCGGTTCGGGCAATCACTTCAGCATGTTCACCTAAACGGGTGATGGTATCGGCGTGGCTCATCCAAACCTGATTGTCGGGCTCCAGACCTTTCAGTAACACATGCTCCGGATCGAACTGGGTTAACCGGACTCTTCCGTATTCCCTGGATGAAGATTTTTCAACGGTTCCATGCCATTGTTTGGTGGTGAGTTGTGCACCATAACAGATACCCAGAACTGGTTTACTCTTATTCAGGGCAGCAATATCCACTTCCGGGGCATTTGCATCGTTTACACTGGAAGGGGAGCCGGAAAGAATAATTCCTTTCACCTGTTCGTCTACACTCACCGGCTGATAGTAGGGCTGAATTTCGCAATACACATTCAGTTCCCGAATATTTCTGGCAATCAGTTGGGTGTACTGCGAACCAAAATCCAGTATAATAATTTTTTCTGTCATTACATTAGGCTTGGGCGGCCGGACCACCAAATTGCATCGGTAACGATACCGGGTCAATATCTTTAATAGGTCCGTTTACCATTTCGAACTTTTTAATATTATCGGCTAAGGCTTTCATCAGTCGCTTGGCATGCTGAGGTGTCAGCACGATGCGCGATTTTACCTTGGCTTTCGGAGAACCGGGCATTACATTGATAAAGTCGATAATAAACTCGGCATTGGAATGGGTAATCACGGCCAGGTTGGAATAGATTCCATCCGCCATATCTTCGGTGAGTTCTATATTCAGCTGATGTTGCTGTGCTTCGTTTTGTGACATAAAAGAAATTATATGAAGCGCGAAGGTAAGCAAGGAATTTCTTGTTTAGACGACTTTAGGATCATGAGTAGCAGATATTCCGATCCCGTGTTTATTTTTGACAAAATGAAAACACTTCGATCCTTTCTGGAATGGCAGGCGTTTGGGGTTTGCAGTACCCTGGCTCAGCGACTTCGGATTTCCACCGCGAGGGTCCGGCTCTGGTTCATATATATCAGTTTTCTTACGCTGGGGTCGCCCATGATCGTATACTTCATTATGGCCTTTATTCTGAATATCAGGAATTATATTCAATCGGCACTCCGAAATCCGGTCCGCTGGTTTTAACCTGGTTACAATACCCGTATTTCCACACGACGGTTTTGTCTGCGGTCTGTTTCACTCAGCTCGGGGTACACTTTCTTATGACTTCCACCTAACCCCTTGTAACGCATACGTTCGGCTGCGATACCGCAATGGCGCAGGTATTCGAAAATAGCTCTGGCGCGGGTAAACGACAGGTTTTCGGTACCTTCATCCAGATCAAATCCGTCGGGTTCAACCGTGGTACAGCAAACATGACCCTGAATTTCAATCTGCAACTTAGGGTTTTTCAATAAAACCCGGCAAAGCTCCACCACTACCGGTAACGATTCTTCGGTCAGTATGTGCCGGCCACCCAGAAAATGCAACTGATCGAGTTCAATCTGTTGTCCGCTGTTCCAGTCGGCACTTTGCTGTTCTGAGAATTTTTTTGATTCATGGGGTTCTTCCTTTCTTACAATTTGCTGCACTGCCGTTTTGGGTGTTTCCTGTTCAACCCCTTCAAAATAAACCCATACTCTCCGGTTCAGCAAGTCGCTCTCTTCCGGCTGAAAGCGATCTTTGCCATAGCCGATACAGGTTTTAATCTGATGCACCGGTATGGTGTTATCGGTTAATAATTTTTTTACGGCGGCTGCCCGTCGTTCCGACAGTTGTTTGTTGTACAAACGGTTTCCACTTGAATCGCAATGCCCTTCGATACGAATTTGTTTTGCCGGAAATTGGTGAATCAGGCGAACCAATGCCACCAGGGCGGTATCGGGTATTTCGTAGCGGTCAAAGTCAAATAGTACCCGGTACGATATATCCTGAGCCTTCACTAAGGATGTAAGGGATAGAAAAAGGACAGGAAAAAGAAGGGCTTTCTTCACGTTCTCAAAGGTAAAAAACTTACGTTAGCTTTGCCCGAAACGAAAATATGACAGCAAAAAGCCCGCATGAATCGATGACCACCATGAGTGAACTGGTTTTGCCGAATGATACCAATACCCTGGGAAATTTAATGGGAGGTCGACTGATGCACTGGATGGATATTGCGGCGGCCATGGCGGCTATGAAACATTGTAATTGTCCGGTGGTTACTGCTTCGGCCGATAATATTTCCTTCGAGAACCCGGTCAAATTAGGCAATGTTTTAACCATTGAAGCCAAAGTAACCCGTGCCTTTAATACGTCTATGGAAGTGTATCTGAAGGTGCACGGGGAAGATCTGCCCACACAATTTAAATACTTGTCGAATGAGGCTTATCTGACGTTTGTAGCCCTGGATCCCAATGGCAAACCACGTAAAGTACCAGATTTGAAACCAGAAACGGAAGAAGAACAACGACGTTTCGACGGGGCCCTGCGGAGAAGACAATTGCGACTCATACTCTCAGGCCGGATGAAGCCGGTTGAAGCCACTGAACTCCGTAAATTATTTGTGGAAGATATTCTGGGAAAATAACAGGACAGGTCTAAAAAGGAACAGTCTCCGCTTGGAAAAGAGGAGACTGTTTAATCCCTAACCAAATCAACCTATGAAAAAATCTTTATTAGCTAGTTTCTGGGGCAAATATAAAAACCCAAATTGTTTTCAAAAAAAATATTTTTTTTAAAACGGTAATTTTAATCCCTGAAAACGGCCTGTAGCAACGAATTCATGCCGCTGGTCATGGCATTCTCATTTTTTAAAATGTCTTGTATCAATTTTCCGGCATGAAGAAAATACTACCTGTTCTGTTCTGTGCTTTTGTGGGTTTGAATGCCTGCCAGTCGACCCAGACCGAAAATGCCCCTTCTGCCGAAGGTCACAAAGCCTGCGCTCAATTAATGGCTGCCTATTGGGAAGAGCGGCTGCAGTTATTTCCGCTGGAGGCTACAGCCTATGGCGATAACCGCTACAACGACCGTCTGCCGGTAACCATCAGCGATAGCTACCGGGCCCGGGTGGCAGACTTTTATCAGCGATACCTCAATCAGATAAACGCACTGAAGGATGTGTTAAGCCCGGAAGACCAGCAGAGTATTGATTTGTTGCGTTACGATTTGCAACTGGGATTGGATGGATTGCAGTTTCCTTCGAACCAAATACCAATCACCCAGTTCTGGAGTTTTACGCTTGAATTCCCACAACTCGGCAGCGGATCGGGCAACCAGCCGTTCAAAAGCGTACAGGATTACAATCATTTTCTTTCCCGTATGCATGCCTTCCCGCAGTGGGTGGATACGGCCATACTGAATATGAAAAAAGGAATTCAAAACGGGTATACCCTTCCTCGCCCACTCGCCGAAAAGGTTCTTCCGCAATTGCAGCAGGTAATTGCTGCGGATGTAACGAATAGTATTTTTTACGGGCCCATTGCACATTTTCCGGATTCAATCAGTGAAGAAAGCAGGAAAGAGTTAACGGCAGCTTATCGTGAAGCCATTGCACAGGATATTAATGCATCGTATCAGAAGCTGGTTGATTTTTTTAAAAAGGAGTATATCCCGGCTTGCAGAACCACCCATGGTATTTCTTCCTTACCTGATGGAAAGGCCTATTATCAGTATCTGATTCGTTTGTACACCACTACTGATTTAAGTGCCGACAGTATTTATCATTTAGGATTGAAGGAAGTGGATTCATTAACCATGGAAATGAACAAAATCAGGGGGCAGGTAGGCTTTCAGGGCGACTTGCCAGCCTTCTTTTCTTTTATGAACCGCGACCGTCGCTTTTATCCTTTTCATACCGCAAAAGAGGTTTTGGACAGTTTCTGGTCTGTGAAAAATACTATCGGTCCCAATTTGAAAAAACTGTTTGAAAACGAACCTAAAACCCGTTTTGAAATTCGTCAGACCGAAGCGTTCCGGGCCGCCAGTGCCAGTGCCGAGTACAATCCGGGAAGTGAAGATGGAAGCAGACCCGGTATTTTTTATGTACCAGTATTACATCCCGATTCTTTTAATGCCATTGGAATGGAAACCTTATTTCTGCATGAAGCTATTCCGGGTCATCATTATCAGATTTCACTTCAACAGGAAAATACAAATCTTCCTTCGTTCCGGAAATTCATTGGCTACAGTGCCTATCAGGAAGGTTGGGCCTTGTATACCGAAACCCTCGGTAAGGAATTGGGAATTTATAAAGACCCGTACCAATATTTCGGTCATCTGAGTGATGCCATGCACCGGGCCATCCGTTTAGTGGTGGATGTAGCTATTCATGCAAAAGGAATGCGTCGTGAAGAAGCGATTGCCTATATGAAGGCACATGAAAGAGTAAGTGATGCTGAAGCGGTAAGTGAAATTGAACGCTATATGGCCATACCGGGTCAGGCTTTATCGTATAAAATTGGTCAAATTACCATCAGCCGGTTGAAGGCGCAATGTAAACAACATATGGGCGATCGGTTCAGCGATGCTGCTTTTCATACTGAGGTACTGAAAGGGGGTACCCTGCCATTAGAACTCCTTGAAAAAAATATTCTCTCATGGACAAAAACGGCTAAATTGCAAGGAGATAAATAGAAGAGTCCTTGCGATTTGTACCCGACTTTATAACTCAGTTTTTTACAAAGGAGAGCCCTTTATATAAGGAATTACAATCGATGCTGGGATTTACGCCCGGTAACCTTGCCCTGTATGAAATGGCCTTGTGTCATCGTTCAAATAATGCCAATTCTACCGAGAACAACGAACGGTTGGAATTTTTAGGCGATGCTATTTTGGGAGCCATTATCGGGGAACATTTGTTTATGAAATACCCAACCAAACCAGAAGGGTATCTGACCGATATGCGGGCCAAAATTGTGAACAGGAAAAACCTGAATACCATTGCCCTGAAAATTGGATTGAAATCGTTGATGAAATTTAACGAGCAGGATTATTTCCTACGGAATTCGCTCATTTTTGGAAATGGATTGGAGGCCCTGATCGGTGCGATTTATATCGATAAAGGCTATGCTAAAACCCGTACTTTTTTACGTAAGCGTATTCTTTTGCCTTTTGTTGATATTGAATTACTGGAAAATATTGAAGTGAATTTGAAGAACCGGCTGATTGGCTGGGCCAGTAAACAGGGAAAGTCCATTGATTTTGTGGTGCTGGAAGAACGGATTGAAAAGGGTAGAAAGAAGTTCAAAGTAGGAGTGAAGCTGGAGGAAAATATTATAGCCTCTTCGGTGGCTGGGAATAAAAAGGAAGCCAGTAAAATTGCAGCAGAAGAAGCGGTTCGTCTACTGGAAATTCAATGATGCTCAGCCCAGGTGTTGCTGACGGATAGTATAAATGAAGTATAACATCAACAGTATATTCAGAAGTTGCAAAGCCCTGAAACTCCAACGGAAAGCCGATGAATAAAAAGTATGTCTGCGATAGGTTCCCCACGCCAGTATAGTCAGAAGCAAAGCCGGAAGCAAGACAGTGCTATAGCCTTTCACCAGCGATAAGGGAATTTGGCTATTTACCTCCGGATTCATAAATAATAAAAAAAGTAAACAGGCAACAGCCAGAATCAGGGGCGCGATGCGGAATTCCATTTTTCAAAAGTAAGGGTAAATCATACTACCTTTACCGGCCAACGGGGCCGCCCGGTTTTGACAGCATAGGTCTTTGAGAGTGTAAGCATGTAGTGCGTTGTTTCGTCAGCACTTAAATCTGAAGATTCAAAATCAAACGGCGAAACTTCTTTCGCAATGGCTGCCTAATTAGGGTAACCATTTAATGGCCTGATATTCCGGGTGGATCCATAACCCACGTTGTCACGCCTTCACCAGAGAATATGGATTGCTGAACCGGAATGTTGTGACCGGTTCCTAAGATTCATTCAGCTAAGGATGCGGCAGGTTTGTTCTGTTCCGGCTTCATCCCGACAACCAATTCAGAAATAAACATGTAGAAAGCTCTTGCAGAGTATGTTTGGACAGGGGTTCGACTCCCCTCGGCTCCAC
>CAYWKR010000085.1:0-7482 GCA_964458785.1 uncultured Bifidobacterium sp.
CCGGGTCTTTGCTTCTTAGCTTACTGGCTCCGGTATACATCAGTGTTTATCCCGACGTCCGGTTTCAACCAACCGGTTCCGATATGCTCTGGCTGGGCGTATTGAGTCTGTGCTGCACCGTCTGGGGACAGTCGCTGGCTCTGAGTGCCCTGAAGAAACTCTCCTCCTTCACTACGGTGCTGATGGTGAATCTGGAACCGGTATATGGCATTTTACTTGCTATTCTTTTCTTCCACGAAAACAAGGAATTAGGCTGGGGTTTTTATACCGGAATTACGCTCATAGCCTGCAGTGTGGCGGTACATACCTTTTCACTGGCCATGAACCGGAAAAGAAATTAGAACCAGCTTTTCTTTTTAGAGCGACTGCTTCCGCCTAATCCCAATACGCCCAATAAGCTCCGGGTAAGAATGCTTGCCGCCGTACGCCCTACCTGCCTTGCTATCGGGCTATCCAGAATATTTTCCAGGGTACCCTTCGCCTCCTCTCCTTTTTTGGTACCGGAAGCGGCAGCATTTCCCGTTTGTGAAGCCTGTTGCAGTTTTTCATTCAGCATTTCGTAAGCACTCTTTGAATCCACCGGCACATTGTATTTCGATGCCAGTCTGGAAGCCCCCACAATAGCTTGAATTTCGGGCGCCTGAAGAATATCCATCCGGGAGCGGGGTGGACAAATCATGGTATGTACCAAGGGCGTTGGTATCCCCTTTTCATTTAACAAGGTTACAATAGCCTCACCAATACCTAATGACGTTATTAATTCTTCTGTTTTATAAAAGGTTGTCTCGGGATAATTATCCGACACCTTCCGTATATCATCGCGATCCTTCGCAGTAAAAGCCCGTAAGGCATGTTGTACTTTCAAACCGAGCTGGCTTAATACCGACTGGGGTATATCGTTCGGATTCTGTGTCACAAAAAAAACACCCACTCCCTTCGACCGGATTAATTTAATAACTGTTTCAAGCTGCTGTAACAACGCATCGGTAGCATCCTGAAAAATCAAATGCGCTTCATCGATAAACATCACCAGTTTGGGTTTATCAAGATCACCGGCTTCAGGCAGGCTGCCATACAATTCGGCCAGCAACTGCAACATAAAGGTAGAAAACAATTTAGGCCGGTCCTGAAGATCAGCCACACGAACAATCGACAGTACCCCACGGCCATCGTCACTGATTCGCATCAAATCGTCGACTTCAAACGATTTTTCACCAAAAAAAATATCGGCTTTTTGTTGTTGCAGTTCTATAATCTTGCGCAAGATGGTACCTGTCGACTGAGTAGATATATTACCGTATGCTTCCTTCAATTCTTGTTTCCCTTCATTGGAAATAAATTGCAAAACCCGCACCATGTCTTTCAGATCCAGTAAGGGAAGCTGGTGATCATCACAATACTTGAACAACATGGAAACAATGCCTTCCTGGGTATCGTTCAGTCCTAGAATCTTGGAAAACAATACCGGACCAAATTCCGAAACCGTAGCCCGCATCCGGGTACCCGGTTCATCACTTAAAGTAAGAAATTCCACCGGGTAAGCCGTGGGTTTATAGTCCAGTTCCAGCAAGCGACACCGTTCCGCAATTTTATCATTCAACACACCGGCAGCCCCAACACCACTCAGATCACCTTTGATGTCCATCATGAAAACGGGAACCGAAGCATCACTTAAACTTTCGGCCAGAAACTGAAGAGTTTTGGTTTTACCTGTTCCGGTAGCTCCGGCAATCAAACCATGCCGGTTCATAGTTTTCAAAGGCACATTCACCCGGCAAGCCGGTACCACGGAACCGTCGTGAACTGCCTTGCCTAAAAAAATACTCTCCCCTTTAAACTGGTAAGCCGGTGCAACGATTTCTTCAAAATTCATGAATAAAAATTTAACCGAAAGTACATTAATTCCCTTGGAGAAAACAGGTACTCTACCCTGATACTATAATTGGTTTTAGATTCAATGAATAATGTGCTATCTTTCGGAAACGAAGTCATTTATTTATGCCAAGCCCCCTCCAAGAAAGTGCTGACCAACTCGGAAGAAAAATCCGTAAAATGAAGCAACGATTACTACGGCTCGAGGAAGAGAATCAATCGCTCAAACAATCTGTTTTTAAGTACCTCTCCGAAATTGAACAATTGAAAAATGAAATGAAAGAGGTTCAGGCAGAACAACATACCCGTTCGATACCCGCCAGCAGCCGGAAAAAAATATTGCAAAAGGAAATTGATCAGTATATTCTGCTCATCGATAAATGTATGGCTACCATACAAACTCACTTATAAGCGCCTGTATCAAGACCGCGATGTACCTTAGCGCCTTATTTAACATAGTGAGAAAAATCAGATTACAACCCGCCGTTTTATGCCTTCTTTTCATCATTCTGTTTACAGGCAAGATCAGTGCCCAATATTATAATACCGCCTTTGGAAAAAACGGCACTCAACTGAAAACAGCCTTACACCAGATTATTCAGGGCCATACAGTGCTTACCTATACCCCCGGTGTGTGGAATGCCTTTGCCACCACCGATGTTAAACCGGGAAATAAAATCTGGGACATCTATTCAGATATACCCGGAGGTACAGCACCATATACCTATACCTACAGCTCGAACCAATGTGGAAGCGGGGGCTTCAGTGGCGAAGGCGATTGCTATAACCGGGAACATAGCTGGCCCCAAACCTATTTCAACGATTTGGCACCTATGAATACCGATTTGTTTCATATCTATCCTACCGATGGTTTTGTAAATAATAAGAGAGGGAATCTGCCTTATGGGAAAGTGAATTCCGTGGTATGGACCTCTCAGAACGGTTCCCGTACGGGCAGCAGCACAACCTATCCCATGTCCAGCCTGGATGTATTTGAACCCATTGATTCGTTTAAAGGAGATCTGGCACGATCGTATTTTTATATGTCTACACGCTATGAAGGAGAAGACAGTGGCTGGCCTACCTGGGAAATGGCCAATGGCGCCCAACTCAGTTCCGAAGCTATTGTATTATTGCTCAGCTGGCATCATGCCGATCCGGTGAGTCAGAAAGAAATTGCCCGGAATGAAGCTATTGCCTTGCTTCAACAAAACCGAAACCCCTTCATCGATTATCCGATATTTGCCGACTGCATTTGGGGAACCGCCGACTGCAGTGCACTGGGACTCAGCGAATCAGAAAAACAATCCGTTCAGGTTTATCCCAATCCCTGTTCTCAAAGCCTTCATCTGCAAGGACTTCCCATGGGAGAATCAGTAGATATTAAGGTATTCAATAGTATAGGGCAAACGATGGATGTGCCGCAGGTGAATACAGAAACCATTCAAACAGCGATGCTTCCGCCCGGCTTGTATTTCCTGCAGGTGCGTAGCAGAACGTTTACAGGACATACCCGTTTTACCAAACAGAATCCATGAGTGGCTATCAGAAATTAAAAGATGAATTAGGAAGTTGCCGGCTGATTGGCGTTTCAAAATACCAAAGCCTGAAAGCGATCCGCGAAGTGTATCAGGAAGGTCTGCGCGATTTTGGCGAAAATAAAGTGCAGGATCTGCTTGAAAAAAAAACACAACTTCCCGATGATATCCACTGGCATATGATCGGGCATTTGCAACGAAATAAGGTAAAGTATATCGCCCCGTTCATTTACATGATTCATTCTGTGGACAGTCTCGACCTGTTGAAGGAAATCAATAGGCAGGCTGAACATTCCCAACGAACGATTCCTGTACTGCTCCAGATGCATCTGGCTCAAGAGGAAAGTAAATTCGGCCTTCACCGGACACAATTGATTGAAATCATGGAATACTATACCTCACCCGGCTCCTTTTTGCAGAATATCAGGATACAAGGGTTAATGACCATGGCAACGAATACAGAAGACCGTTCACGCATTCGTAGCGAATTTGCACAATTGCGAAACCTGTTTCAGATGGTGAAGGACACTTATCTCCCCCATCAACCTGACTTCTGTGAATTATCCATGGGTATGAGCAGCGATTATCATGAAGCCCTTCAGGAAGGAAGCACTATGGTTCGAATTGGTAGTTTATTATTTGCACCGTATTGACTTTTACAGGAGCCATGTCATCACCGGTTTACATTTGGTAGTTCATGTCTATTCCATTTTATAAAACATTACTGAGTTATATCCTTCCGCTGCGGATAGAAAAAAGCAGCACTGATGGCGTTTCTTATGAATTGCAATTATATCAGAACCAATGGATGATGTTGGCGCCGCAGGCTATGTATTCCTATGGTCAACGCTACCGGCCATTCACTTTCTGCTTAAAACAAATTAAAAACGAAATACCACGACTGCAAAACTTCCTCCTATTGGGTGCCGGACTGGGCTCTGCGCTACAGATACTTCAAAAACGGTATCATCATTTTCCTGAAACGCTAATGGTTGATCACTTACCCATAGCTATTATGTGGAGTCAACAGTATATGCAGCTAAACAGTCGTGGTAATGTGAAGTGGAAACATGCCGATGCGATTCATTTCCTCCAAAATGCTACCCAACCCTTCGACCTCCTGGGTGTTGATTTATTCAGCGATCTGGACATGCCTGATACCGTGTCAAATCCTGATTTTATTGAACAATGTCATCAAATCCTTACTCCAAACGGAATTGCTCTTTTCAATACTATTTTTCAGCAGCTAGGAATGGAGTCTGCCTTTGAAACCAACCTGCAAAACCACTTTTCACAGGTGCAAAAATGGAAGGATGGGATCAATACATATTTCGTTTGCAGAAAAAATTGAGCTTAGGTATGAATCGACAATACCTGCCGTTTGCGGTTTTTTGCACGCATGGCTTGCGGAATTGAAGAAAGAATACTCTCAGAAAATGAAATCGCCAGTTTGTTTTTAGTAAAGTATTTATTGGTCACCAGACTTATTTCACGCACCGGTAAGGGCGCTTTAAAAGGACGAATTCTCTTTTGCACCGACTCCGGAAATCCCTGCACACTGAGCTCAGGCAATATGGTAATACCACCAATCGTATCTACCATCCGAATCAGCGACCACAACGATCCCGACGAGTACTGAAATGCATTTTCAGCCTGGAAGAATTTCTTCTTTCCACATAAATTAATCACCTGAAAACGCATACAATGTTCATCACCTAATGTCCATAATTCATTCACATCCAGATCATCGGGTGCTATTTCCTTTTTCTTCAAAAGTGCATGACCTTCTCTGGCATACAATACATAAGGCTCGTAATACAAGATGCTTTCCTTCAGCGACTTTTCATGCAAGGGTGTACTGAGAATTCCAAAATCCAATTCACCTTCCTTCAGATGCTCAATAATTTGTTCGGTATTCAGTTCTGAAATAATAATTTCAACCTGAGGGTATTTCTTTACAAACGATTTCAGCGCATCAGGTAAAATACTGGGTGCAATGGTTGGAATCACAGCCACATGTAATTTTCCGCTGAGTTCCTTTTTATTTTCAGCAATCAGTTCATCAATCACATCCCGCTCATAGAGCACCTTTCGGGCCTGCTCAATAATCTTTCGTCCCATTTCGGTTGGAAGAATCGGATGGTGATTCCGGTCAAAAATTTTTACACCCAACTCTTCTTCCAGTTTCTGGATCTGCATGCTTAGCGTAGGTTGGGTCACAAAACATTTTTCTGCAGCCGTTACAAAACTTCCGTTTTGCTCAACAGCTACTATGTATTCAATTTGTGTAATCGTCATGTTTGAATTAAAAGTCCAAATTACAATTCCTTTTGCAATCACCTGCGCTGCAACACATAAATAACTGATTGTATATTCGGTTTTTCAATACTCTTTATCCCTATGCCTCATTCCCGATTTGGTAAATTAAAAGCATTCGAAGGTCGTTACTTTACCGACACCCAATCCAGGGCTGGACGTTGGCTCAATTATGAATTACTGAAGGTTGAACCCGGATCTCTCGAAGCCCGCGTTCATATTCGTGAAGAACTGACCAATCCGGCCGGAAATTTGCATGGTGGTATGATTGCCATGATTGCTGATGAACTTTGCGGACTGGCATTCTATTCCCTCGGTCATGATACCTTCTATACAACCATCAACCTTCATATCGATTTTCTGCTCAG
This sequence comes from uncultured Bifidobacterium sp., assembly GCA_964458785.1. Taxonomy (GTDB): domain Bacteria; phylum Bacteroidota; class Bacteroidia; order Chitinophagales; family Chitinophagaceae; genus OLB11. The sequence continues at coordinate 6,095 of CAYWKR010000085.1, forward strand.
TGTACCCCATAACAGCCACCTCTTGATCAAATCGCATGTAATCCGAAGCGGAAAACGGATGGCTAATGCCGAATGCCACATGTATCTCGAAGATGGTACTTTATGTGCGCATGCCACCACCAATCTGATGAACACGGGTAAGAATATCTTCAAACTCATTCCCGATTCCTGAACATTTTTTTATCTTGCGAACCTATGCTCAATAACAAAAAAATTGTAGTGGTTCTTCCGGCGTACAATGCTGCCAAAACCCTGGAGCGCACCTACCGCGAAATACCCTTCGATATAGTCGACGATGTGGTTCTGGTCGATGACGTGAGTCGCGATAACACCATCGAAGTCGCCCAATCGCTGGGTATTAAGCATATTATCCGGCACGATCGCAATAAAGGCTATGGTGGCAATCAGAAAAGTTGCTACAATAAAGCCCTCGAACTGAATGCCGATATTGTAGTGATGCTTCACCCCGATTACCAGTATACACCGTTGTTGTTACCCGCCATGTGCAGCATCATTGCCAACGATTTATATCCTGTAGTACTGGGTTCACGCATTTTGGGCAAAGGAGCCTTGAAAGGGGGTATGCCGTATTATAAATATGTGTTCAATCGCTGGCTCACCTTAACAGAGAATATTTTAATCGGACAAAAATTGTCTGAATACCATACCGGTTACAGGGCCTTTTCGAAAGAAGTTTTACAATCGATTAATTTCAATATCAATAACGACGATTTTGTCTTCGATAACGAAATGCTTTCCCAGATCTTTATGCAGGGCTTCGAAATTGCCGAAATCACCTGCCCTACCAAATACTTTGAAGAAGCTTCCAGTATCAATTTCAAACGTTCGGCACAATATGGCATGGGCGTACTGCGTGTTTCACTCACGCACCGTCTTCATCGCTGGGGACTGCTAAAGAGTAAACTCTATTCTAAACCCTGAATATAAGCAGATGGTGGCAGCTCATATCTGCTTCCGTACGTATACCGCCTGCTGTTCGCTACAATCTTTGCCTTTCCTGCCATACCTGTCATAAGGTGATTCTAGCTTGGGGCAAAGGATTTTCGCTGCCATCAGGGCCAATATATACGTTTGCTCTTCGCTTAAAATGAAGCCGAAAACATAAAAAAAAGCCCCCATTCGGAGGCCTTTTAGAATATTGTGATAAAGATTAGTATACCCAGAGGTCGTGCTCCTTATTAAATATTTTCTCTTTAATGGCATCTGACTCGTACAATTTGTCGATACCGGATTTCTTTGCACTGATATCATCCTGCAACACATTGTCGAAAGTAGATTTCAAAATGTAAGAAGAGAACATACGCTTTTCAAAGAAATCATCCCAGGTTACACGATATACATCATTCTCGGGATTATACACTTCGTAT
>CAYWKR010000086.1:0-7465 GCA_964458785.1 uncultured Bifidobacterium sp.
CGAATATAAGCGGGCACAAATCCGGGAAAATCGAAGGCATTGCTTACTCCCCGTTTGTCGTGTGCCTGTCCCCGGAGATTATTCCCGTAATCGAACGTAATGGCTCCCCGACGCTGCAGTTCCAGCATTTGCTGTACATGCTTAGCCATAGTATCTAAACTTCTTCTGATATATTCTTCCGGTTGTTGCTCACGAAGCATATTGGCTTCTTCTACACTGATTCCTTCAGGAAAATAGCCCACCAGTTCATCGTGTGCCGAAGTCTGATCGGTTAAGGTATCGGGTACTATATTCCGGTCGATAAGTCGTTGTAATAACTCCACGGCATTACACACCACACCGATTGAAATGGCTTCTCCTGCATTTTTAGCCCGCAAGGATTCGTCAATAGCCTCGTCTACTGAATGAAACATTTTATCGATGTAGCGGGTATCCAACCGTTTCTGAATACGCCACGCTTCTACTTCGGCTGCCAGACAAACACCTTCGTTCATGGTGATCGCCAGAGGTTGAGCCCCTCCCATACCACCCAATCCGGCAGTCACATTCAGGGTACCTTTCAGGCTACCGTTAAAATGCTGATCGGCAAGCGAACCATAGGTTTCGTAGGTTCCCTGAACAATGCCCTGACTACCGATATAAATCCAGCTACCGGCTGTCATCTGTCCATACATCATCAGGCCCTTCGCATCCAATTCCCTGAAATGTTCCCAAGTGGCCCATTTACCAACCAGGTTTGAATTGGCAATTAATACCCTTGGGGCATCTTTATGGCTGCGCAAAACGCCAACGGGTTTTCCGCTTTGTACCATCAGGGTTTCGTCTTCATTCAGTTCTTGCAACAGCTTCAGAATTTTATCGAAGCTTTCCCAATTCCGGGCCGCCTTACCCAGCCCCCCATACACAATCAGTTCCTCCGGGCGCTCGGCCACTTCGGGATCCAGATTATTCTGTATCATACGGTAGGCCGCTTCCGCAATCCAGTTTTTACAATGTAACTGATTTCCCCGGGGTGAACGAACTATTCGACTCATATATCAAGTATTTAAGGTGCGCAAAAGTACATCAACATACCTAAGCGTATTCTTCTTTCATTGAGATAATCCCTGTGTACTATCAGGAATAGATCGGATCGGGAATCTCCACACCAATTTTTTTCCATTTCTGTACAATCAGTTTCAGATCCTGCCATACCGAATAATTCCGTGCATATAACCAATTCAGATGTTCGGCATTATCGTCGGGAATCACTTCGGAATCGCAGGGCGGAAATACCGTCAGCAGATGGGGTTTCAGCGGTGGAAACTGTGTATCGTGATAACCAACATAGGTTAAATCGCCTTCCAGCACTAAAACGTGATACAGAAAGTAGCGTTTTCTGTTTCCGGCCCACCAGAATAAAAGCGGACTGCCCAGAATAAAAAGCAGGGCCATACAAACATCAGCCATTCGTTTATTTCGTCTGGCAGAAGGGGTATCGATAGTAAATACAAAATCTGTTGTGTATAAATCACCGGCTGTGTTTTTTGAATTGGAACCGATAATACTTGATGTACCGGAAACATGAATTTTAAATTCCGCCGAAGATGATAAGCGGCGCATCGACTGAATAATATCACTAAAACTCAGCTGGTTCTGAACAAAAATTATTTCCCTGACCTGATATAACCTTACCATCAGATTTAATTGCGGAAAGGTACCCAATTGGGTATCCTGTTTGAAATCGAACGGACTGACCGAGCCCACTATATTTTTCTGGATATGGGCACTATGCAGCAGCTGCTTCACTTCATGTTCTTCTTCGGGTGTACCTGCTATGATAACCGGTTTACGTGTCTGATCGGGTTCTAACTGCTTTACACCGGCCCAACGAAGCATGTAGCGGGCCATCAGAATAAGGAATACCGAGAGCAAAGCACCTGATACGGTGATACCCCGGGAAAATCGCATGGGCTCGGGCAATAAACCATAAATCGCTACCGTGAGAATTCCACCCACCAGCATTCCCCGTAATACCCGCACACTACGAAAAGGCGTATCGTATGCCCCGTTGAAATAGAGTGAAACGATCCAAAGCAAAATATACAAACTGAAAAATCCGGTCAGCATAGATGTTGGATAATGGGTATCCGGTTTAACCTGACTGAGCCAGATCTTTTTCGTACTGAATAGCGCAATCAACATTAAGAAGGCATCGAGCAGAGGTATCTGAATTTTTACCAATAATCCAATAACAAAACTGAGTATAGCCCGGAGATAAATGGCTATCTGAATGAAGAGGACAAACAATCCCTTCTGGGCACCACTAAAATGTTTCCGGGCAAAAATAATCATGGCCTGATAAAACATTTTTACATAATTCAAACTCCCTTTATTGGTACTCTCCCCTTTGAAATGAAGAATCTGCACTTCAGGAAAGTACCAATTTTCATACCCGGCTTTTTTTATCCGGTAACTGAGATCAATGTCTTCCCCATACATAAAGTAATCGGTATCAAAGGCACCAGTTTTTTTCAGGGCGCCTCTGCGACAAAACATAAAACACCCTGCCAATACATCTACGGGATTGGTTTCATCTTCGCTCAGGTAACCCAGATGGTAACGATTAAAAAAACGTGATCTGGGAAAGAGACCGGAAAGTCCGGCTATTTTGAAAAAGGCCACCGGAACCGATGGAAAACCCCGCTTCGATTCAGGAAGAAACCGGCCCCTTCCATCCAGCAAACGGCAACCCATGGCACCGGCCGCCGGATGTGTTTCCATAAACTGTATACAACGTTGAAAGCAATCTTCTGCAATGATGGTATCCGGATTAAGGAATAACACATACTGACCTGTTGATTTATCGAATGCCTGGTTGTTCGCTCTGCCAAATCCTGCATTCTGCCAGTTTTCGATTAAGATAGCCTGAGGAAATTTTTCACGAACCATATCGGTGCTTCCATCATTCGACTGATTATCTACTACAAATACTTCCACGTTGAGGCCCTGCGCCGCACGAAATACCGAAACCAGACAATGCTCGAGGAAATACCTGACATTGTAGTTCACGATAATGACACTGAGTTGCATGGGAGATGGGTACAGACCTTATCTTTGTAAGGCTTCAAAAGTAAAAGAATATTTCAGATCCGATGAATGAAATCATGAAAAACACCCTGCTGAGGGCCATCCACCAGGGGGCCGACATTTTACAACATTACTTTGAAGGCAGTTTCGAAATTCAGAGTAAGGAAAGTTTAAATAATCTGGTAACAGAAGTAGATAAAAAATCGGAAGATGCCATTATTGAAATTATCCGTTCTGATTTCCCTGAACATTTTATTTTAAGTGAAGAAGTTGGTGAACTGAGTACGGGTTCAAACTACAAATGGATTATTGATCCCATAGACGGCACAGTGAACTTTGCACATGGTATTCCGATTTGTTGTATCAGTATAGGACTGGAAGTGGATGGGATTATTGAAATGGGCGCGGTCTTCAATCCATTTATGCGTGAATTATTTTTTGCTGAAAAAGGCAAAGGTGCTTTTCTGAATAATAAACCCCTGCAGGTATCACAAAACCAGAATATTGAAAGTGCCTGTCTGGTAACCGGCTTCCCTTACAAATGGGCCAGTATCGATATTGATCCGATTCCTGTTTTTGAACGTTTTATAAGGAAGGGGCTTCCTGTACGCCGACTGGGGTCTGCAGCTCTTGACCTGTGTTGGGTGGCAGCCGGGCGTTTCGACGGATTCTGGGAATACAACTTAAATCCCTGGGATATTGCTGCCGGTTATCTTATTGTGGAAGAAGCCGGAGGACGTATCAGCAATTTCAAAGGAGAACCCTATAGTGTTTATCATAAAGAAACACTGGCAACCAACGGAAAAATTCACGAACAAATGCTGGAACTGATCCGCCAATAATTCAGTCTGCCCTTTCCCGATTCAACCGGCACAATTCCCCACCCGACAGACCTTCAGGGTACAGAAGCATAACAGCCGCTAATTTGGACTTACCTTAGCGGACGAATGAAACACTACCTTTTATTACTTACACTTTGTTTGTTTGCTTTTTCTGTTCCGGGATTTTCTTTTCAGTCCAACGAATCCGACAAGGCAAACTTTCATCGGATGTTGAATCAAAGTGCGCAAACTGCAATTCCCGTATCAGTAGAACAGGAAATGGATTTGTATTTCCTCAGTCAGCACATCGATACCCGGGCCTTACCGAAACTTAAAATGCTCATCAAACCTCTTTTCAGTTTACAATTTCCTGCCCAGGAGCGAATATGGTATCGCGATTATCTTCTGGTTCATTTTGGTTCCGATGAAGTACATAGCCAGTGGCTGCAAAAATGGAAGCCTGCATCATGAGAGTATTTTATTTTCTTTTGGTTTGGCTGCTTTGCATTGCCGGCATACTACACGCACAACCTGTGAATGTAGTGGGTGTAAGTGTAACCGGACGTTTCAATTCCTGTTCAGGGGGCAGCAATCTACCAACAGTAACGGCTAATCTTATCAGCACCGGAAGTGGTTCATCGGTAAGCAGTGGTGTCTTTCAATGTAATAATCGCTGCGATTCGAGTAAAATACGGGTCACCATCAGTGGTATACGATGGAACAAATCGCCGAATGCCGAATGGCTGCATGGTTTGTTTCTTCCTGCCAATGCGGGCTTCAGTGTCACCCCCGTAAGTGTTCCTCCCGGATTCATTACATATAACCCGGGATGTGTTGGAACATGTCCTTCCGGATCGGGAACCAATGGCGGACCCGGTTTCTACTTCGACAATACCACCGGTAATTCCTGTTGTGGTACCGTTACTGCCAACGACGGATTCCCTTGCAATAATTATGGCGATGTTACTATCGATTGCGGTGGTTCGTTCTCGATTAGTTTCGATATGACATTTTGCAACAGCATTATTACATCCGGTTTTTATCAGTTCATATTTACCGGTACTTCCGACGGAGAAACGGGTTGCTACAATTTTAACGATATGCTTCCGCATCATATTGCCTTCACCATTATGACGCAGCCTTGCAGTTTGCCCGTAATGAATCTGAGCGCTTCTGTTCCGGAACGACATTGTACCGGATCGTTGGTGAACTACACGTCTACCCTCACAGGCACTTGTACCGGAAATACTATTTTCTGGTGGGATGCCCCTACGGGCGGAAACCTCCTGGGCTCGGGATCCCCTTTTGTGTTTGATCCTGCAGGCAGTGCCTGTCCGGCCGGAACAACCTTATATGCCACCTGTTGCCCTGGATCCAATACCATCTGTGTGCTTCGTGAACCTGTTACCATACCCGGTACTTGTTTGCCTTTGCAAATCGACAGTGTTTCAAAATCGAATGGTGTTTGCGGACAACCCGGTGCCATCAATGCTGTCTTTCTCTCGAATACACAGGGAATAGTGAATTATACCCTACAGCCTGGCGGTATCACGAATACTACCGGCATATTTCCAAATCTTACACAAACACAATACACCCTGCAGGTAACGGATGCATCGCAATGCACGGTGAGTACCGTTATTTCCATTTCTCAATCTACTGCCGTTCAGCTGGGTGCCCCCCAAATGACTTCTCCTGATTGTATAAATCCATTCAGTGGTTCAATCACAGTGGTAGCGAATGGAGGAACTACCCCCTATCTATATTCCATTTCGCCCACTGCAACACAAAGCAGTCCGGGTGTATTCACGTCATTAAATTCTCAATCGTATACCATACAGGTGAGCGACAATACTGGTTGTTCTTCCTCTATGGTTGTAGTACTTCAACCTTCTTTGTCACCTGTTTTTTCATCCATTCTTATCACTCCGCCTTTATGCTATGGCGATCAAAACGCTTCTATACAAGCGACAGCTACAGGAGGTAGCGGCACCTTGACCTATACACTTCAACCCGCTTTGCTTTCAAACACAAGCGGTCAATTTCTGAATCTGACGAGTGGCGTTTATCAAATCACCTGCACCGATACTATGGGTTGCAGTCATGATAGTACGATTACGATAAACGACCCTCTTCCCTTGCAATTGAGTACTTTAAACAGCACACCGGTGAGTTGCTCATACCTCAGTGATGGAAGTATTCAATGCACGGGTACTGGCGGAACAGGAAATTATACTTATCATTTGAATCCGGGGGCTATCAACAATACGACCGGATACTATGGCAATCTGGCATCCGGATTATATACACTAACACTCAGCGATGGAAATAACTGTTCGTATACACAAACTGTATGGGTTGATTCGGTGCCAATATTGGGTATATTACAATTACAGGGAATAAACGCTACTTGTTTTGGAAGCAATAACGCATCCATTCAGGTACAGGGAACAGGAGGAACCGCTCCCTATATCTATACCGTAAACCCGGGTGCTGCGAGCAGCAGCAGTGGTTTTTTTAATGGCTTGGGAAGTGGCATCTACACCCTTCAAATTCACGATCAGCACAATTGTTTATATACCGATAGTATTCAGTTAATCAGTCCGCCCGCTATGGTTTGGCAAAATACCCAATTCACTCATCCGAATTGTGCGGGTACCAATACAGGTAGTATTGTGGTACAGGCCACAGGAGGAAGTGGCAGTATACAGTATCAACTTATGCCAGGTGGATTAAATAGTACCACTGGAAATTTTACTATGCTGAATGCAGGTTTCTATACTGTTACGGCTATAGATGCGAATAATTGTTTACTGACCACGGTGTTCCAACTCGTTTCACCTACTGTATTGCAATGGACGTTGAACAGTAGTACAGATGTATCGTGTTTCGGACAAGCAAATGGCATCATAGAGGTACAGGCTTCAGGAGGTACCGGTATATTAAATTACCAGTTGTGGATGCCGTTGCAGAATAATAGCTCCGGATTATTTAACTCACTGAACCCGGCTACCTATTCGGTTCAGGTGACGGATGCCAATGGATGTAGTTTGCAAACCACCCTGCTAATTAGTGAACCTGCCCCTTTACAATTTACCAATACTACATTATTTATACCAGCCTGTTTTGGCAATTCAAATGGCAGTATTCAAACAAATGGTTCAGGAGGAACTACGCCTTATTCATTTACCCTGTTGCCTTCTTCATTTCAAAACAATACCGGGTTATTTAATTCACTTTCGGCAGGAAATTATACGATACAACTGAGTGATTGGAATGGATGCACAAACGATACCACCATACAGATAGTGAATCCCTTGCCCTTGGTATTAGATTCGGTGGAAGTTCAAACCACGACATGCCTGCCTGGTAATGATGGTATAATAACAATTTGGGCCAGTGGTGGAAATGCTCCGTTACAATACAGTCATGGAGGCCCTTTTCAAACAAGCAATCAGTTTTCTTCGATGAATTCGGGTAGTTATACACTTACTGTTCTGGATGCGAACGGCTGTAGTATCACGTCTGTTCAAACCCTTCAAACACCCAATGCACCACAGATTCTGCAGGTGTAT
>CAYWKR010000087.1:0-7408 GCA_964458785.1 uncultured Bifidobacterium sp.
ATATGAATGTACTGGTGTGGGAATGGATTTCCGCTGATCAGTACTGCATTAAAATCGGAAATCCATTCCCACACCAGTACATTCATATCCTGAATTCCAAAGAAATTAGCTGGCGCCTGTCCGCAGGATTGCTTCCAGGCATTCCGGTCTTCATACCACTTTAAAATAGATTGGGTGTATGAGGATTTGTTTCTTGCATCTGCGCTTTGCTGATCTGCTTTAGCTACAAATTCCCATTCATCCATCGAAGGCAAACGCTTTTGACAAGCTTCTGCATAAGCTGTGGCTGCAAACCATGAAATATTGACCACCGGAGCATTCGGGTTTATATTTTTTCCAAGAACCGTATCGGAAATCCAATTGTGCAGATAATTCTCATCGGCAAAAATGCGTTTACACTTCGAACGTCTCCATTGCGGAAAGGCTTTAACAAAGCAGAGGAATTCATTTTGGGTAACCGGTGTCTTATCGAGCAAGAAACTGTGAATTTTGATTTCCTTTTTTCCGGAACCGTATTGAGGTATAAAACTTCCTGAAGGTATCAGACACATTTGTTTTGCGGGTATAACAAAAACGGAATTTGAATTTTCGGTATGCGGATAAGCCATGCCTTCCCTGTTGCTTTGTTTCATTTTGTTACATGAAATCAACAAAGCAAAAAACGGGATAAACAACAGGGAAGGATATGACATGATCAGCAAATTATTTTTTTCTGAGTTTGGAAACCATAGCCGGTGTTATTTCCTTCTTACTGTTACCCCAACTATTGTATACAAACGATAATACATTGGCAACTTCTTCATCACTCAACGATTGTGCCGGCATAGTGCTGTTGAATTTTTTACCATTTACTACCAGTTCGCCACTCTTACCATGCAATACAATACCGATGGCGCGATTCAGATCGGCATTCAGGAAATCGGAAGCGGCAAGTGGTGGAAAGGCATTTTGCAATCCTTCACCATTCACCTGATGACAAGCATAGCAGGTTTTTGAATAGATACTCTTACCAAAAGTGATGCGTTCGTTCAGGTTGGTAGCTTTCATTACTCCGCCTGTGGTGCCTTCATCGGGCATGGTTTGAATGGTACCTCCTTCGGGATGATAAATACCTTCTTCTTGTGTACCGGAATATATTTTCTTATCGCCATCACCGGTTACGGTTAACATACCTAATGAGCCCTTGTTGAATGTGCGCAGAATCGAATGATCAACCAGAATAAAGGTTCCAGGTACTTCGCATTTAAAGTCTACAATGGCCGATCCCCCTGCCGGAACAAGCGTGGTTTGAACATTGGTGTTTTGCAAATCACCCCCTTCAATATTTACATGATCGAATATTTCGCCAATTACATGGAACGATGAAACAAGATTAGGTCCACCATTTCCAATAAAGAGACGAACGGTTTCGCCTACTTTGGCAGTGAGTGCTTTGTCACCCGTTAATGAACCTACCTTACCATTGAAAACGACATATTCCGGTCTTTCATCCACTGCTTTCTGCATGTCGAAAGGTTGTAAACCGGGTTCACCATTTTTTCCTTTTGTATAAAAATCCCCCTGCATCACATAGTACTCCCTATCAACAGGTGGTAGCCCACCTTCGGGTTCAACCAGAATTAAACCATACATCCCATTCGCAATATGCATACCTACCGGAGCCGTTGCACAGTGATATACATATAAACCAGGGTTGATAACCTTAAACGAGAAAACAACTTCATGACCCGGTGCTACAAAAGAGGCTTTGGCACCACCACCCGGACCGGTTACTGCATGCAGATCGATATTATGTGGCATTTTATTATTTGGATGATTTTTAAGATGAAACTCCACCTCATCACCCACTCGGGTTCGGATAAAACTACCGGGAACCGTTCCGCCATAAGTCCAATAGGTATAGGTTACCCCATCGGTCATTTCTGATTCCTTCTCAATAATTTCCATATTCACAACCAGTTTGGTGGCGCCCCGACTACCTACCGGTTTGGGCACCAAGGGAGGTGCTGTGAGTTCGGCTACTTGTTGTCCACTGACCAATATGTTGGCATTATCGGCATTGGATTTGGGTTGGGCTGCTTCCTTGCAACCACTCATACTGAAGATGATTATTCCAGTTACGATACCCAGTATGCCGGTACCAAAACGGAACTTTGAAGCTTTCATATATTGGAAATTAAATTTTTTAAATCAGGATTGTGATGGCAGCAGAGCTTCATCATTGGCTTTACCATAGCGAACAAATTCGTAGATATAAAAGCCAATACCTACAGTGAACATAGTGGCACTTAAAAGAAGAATGACGAAATGAACTTTGATTTCATTTTGAACATCGCCGAATTCGAGACCCATCTTTCTCTCCAGATATACCTGCGCAACTCCGGCTACACCAAAGGCTACCGTCATACCAAGCATACCAATATTTGACAACCAGAATGCCAGAGTACCTATGTTGCTGTCGTATAATTTTCTGCCGGTTAAATTTGGCATACTATAACTGATGATGGCCAGAACGATCATGGCATAAGCACCCCAGAAGGCCAGATGACCATGCATGGCAGTTATGAGGGTTCCGTGTGTATACAGATTTACTTGTGGAAGGGTATGAGCCAAGCCGAGTAAACCGGCACCTACAAACGATACGATGGCTGTACCCAATGTCCAATTCAACGCCAGCTTATTTGGATGCTTCTTCTCCCCTCTACGGTACATGGCTAATGCAAACAAGGCCATGCCTAAGAAAGCGAGAGGTTCCAGTGCAGAGAAAATGCCACCAACGATTAACCAAACCTTTCCGGCACCGATATAATAATAGTGATGTCCGGTTCCGAGTATACCAGAGATGAAAGTGAGTCCGACAATAACATAAAGCCACTTTTCAATCACTTCACGATCGACACCGGTAAGTTTAATCAGTAAGAAAGAAAGTATACCACCCATGATGAGCTCCCATACACCTTCTACCCAAAGATGTACCACCCACCAACGAAAGAATGAATCCATGGTTTGATTATCGAACCATATCATACCGGGCAAATACAGCAAGGCGGCAAAAACTAGTCCCATAGTGAGTACCAATGAAGTGGTACTTTGTTTTTTTCCTTTGAAGAGTGTTGCCAATATCAGTCCCAGAAAGGTGAGTACATTTATTACCACCAGGTAATCGAGTGGGCGGGGAATTTCAAGAAACTTTCTTCCTTCCCAGTAATTGAAATGATAGCCTACGATGGCAATAACACCTACCAGGGCCAGTGAAATCAACTGGATAAAAGCGAGTTTTACATTCACCAATTCCTGCTCGGCTTCTTCAGGAATGATATAATAAGCGGCGCCCATAAAACCAGATAATAACCATACGACCAGGAGATTCGTATGTACCGCACGTGCGGTATTGAAGGGTATAATAGAATGAAACACATCATATCCGATTCGATCGAAACCCATGATGAAGCCATAGATGATCTGGAGTGAAACCAGTAACATCGATAAGGCAAAGAACCAATAAGCGACTTTTTGTGATTTATATTTCATGATGGTAATTATTTAGGTTGAATTGTTGCTTTGTAATCAGGTTTTGCAGGAAACCCATTGAGATCGGTTTCTCCAACCCATTTCAGGAATTGGAAAAGGTTAGCGGCTTCTTCTTCACTGAAGCCATAGGCCACCATTTTTCGTCCCCTTGGCGACCAGGGTGTTTTGGAGCAGAGTACGGTTTTGATATAGGCCTCTCCACGTCGTTCTACCACTTTGGTGAGTTCGGGTGCATAGTAAGCTCCTTCTCCCATGATGGTATGACATCCCATACAATTATTACTTTCCCATAAATGCTTACCGGCCACTACCTGCGGTGTAATATTTTCGGCATGGGTTTTGGCAGGTACTTGCTTACTTAAGGTGTTCCATGAAAGGCCAAGGAATATAGCGAAGGTGACTGCCGTACCTCCAAGGAAAAATATTCTGGCCATGCTTTTCGATAACATAATCGTTTATTTAGAATAGTGATTGATTACTGTATGATGTTGAAGTTCTTTCATATTAATTCATGAGATAGCTGTTGTGGTTATTCAAATCCTTAACCAGATCAATATTCAGATTCCCGCCCAGCATATTGAGCATGTTGCTTTTTATAATTCGATACTGCGGGTGTATCGGACAAGGATTGGTTTCGGAACACTGGCGTAATCCCAATGCGCATTGGCTGGCAAGGCCATCACCGTCTATAGCATACACAATCTGCCAAAGATTCAGGGTTTGAAGTTTTGGCGTATCCACGAAAAAACCTCCATGCGGACCTTTTAGGGATTGTATGAGGTGACTGTGTACAAGCTGTTGCAGAATTTTTGCGGTATAGGCTTCGGGAGAATGAATGGCTGAAGCTATTTGCTTCAGATTACTCCGCTTTTCTTCAAGGGTTTCTCTGGCGATAAAGATCACCGCTTTAATGGCGTATTCGCAGGCTTTGGAAAACATGAGATTACAATTCCATGACAAAGGTAAAAATGCTTTTGTATTTCGGATATTTTTATCCTATTTATTCTGACATACAATCTATGATATTAATCATCTCATAAAATTTCAACAGAAGTATACATTAAAATGCTTGTGGTAAACAGTTTACTCGATCACCAGTTTATGGTTTTGCAACACGCGCCCATCACGTGTAATCTGAATAAAATACATTCCGGAATTCAATACCGAACGATTAAAAGACAAATGATTTTCACTTTCGCCTAAATAATCATTCATCAGATGGCGAACAAGCTGACCAGACGCATTCAATAAATCAATACGAATCCATCCGGCTTCTTCATTCCTGAAATCCAGATGATACATGGAAACAACCGGTACCGGATACACCTTTAGTATAGATACTTCAGACGGTAACCCGGAAATACTACTGGGTTGAACTTCATTGGTCTTTACCTGCGCAATCCAGGTGCCGTACGAATTTTTTCTCAGATCGTTAGCACCATACCCGGCTGCACACCATACCTCGGGGATGACGCCATTATATTTTCTGGCTATTCCGCTATAATCGCCCCAGCGTTCAGGCATGGAAGGAACAGAAGGCGGGAATAAAATATTCACTGACGTATCACCTCCTTTCATGGTTTGATGACTGCTCCAATGCAGCGAATCATCCACCATCACCACACCCGCTTCAGGTAATGTGAGTGTATCAGACCGTTCAAATACCATGGCCACCGATGCATCACTACTATCGAATCCAAACGCTGCTATGGCCGGATACGCCATATCGGTACCTGATTGTGAGAAGCTGGTAACGGTGGCTTTCCCCGAATCCAGATCTACACGACCATAATTCAATCCACACCATCCATTCCCATTATCGGCACAAAAACAAAAATGCAGCGCACGGTTCAAATAAAAAGCATTGGCTGTCCATGCCGCACCGGTACTTAATGAATCGATGATTCCACTGTTCGCATCCTTTTCATACGCATCGGCACACACTTCATAATGAGGAATATCAAATTGCTGTGCCGATATGGTTTGTGGTCCACCACTGAGTTTTCCCGACAATTCATACACATATACTCTGGAACCTGAATCGGGCAGAAGCTGAACAAAATACATCAGCGAATCGGTTAATGAACCCATCCCGTCGGTGGCAGGATAGAGTGTAATCCCGTCGTTTCCATCGGGAGTTTGCAACTGATGCCATAATCCGAAATTCAGTGTATTACCGGCATATCCTTCTGCCAACCCAATCTGATAGATATAGGTCTCCTTCCAGTCGTAATTGGGTGCATTCCCAAACCGGTTTCCATTAATAAACAACTCATCCCGGTTAATGCCAATGGTTGGATAGTCGGTCCATGTGGTGTCGTTATACGGATTACCACTTAATGCATACATATACCAGCCATCGAGTGGATTATTTGTTTTGGAAAAGCTGACCAAAACTTTTGTAGTGGACGAACTATACCCATGCAACAACACTACAATGAAGCGATCGTGCAAAGCGTCGTACAATACCCGTGGATCGTATTTTCCCTGATTCAGGCTGGCATTGTTCACAAAATCGGTCCATGTAATTTGTGGCATCAATACATTCCCTGAAGTATCATAATAGGCGATGCCTTCGTTGATACAACTCACTACACGACCTCCGTTTGAAACGGCTATGCTGTTATCGTTCGGTGTAAATGAGTTCAGAACATTTCCTTTAAAATTTACCCCTATGGAGGGTGCTGCATTTCTTGTTTTGGATTTTTGTGTCCGGGAAGGTATTAAACCATATACTTCTTTCTTCTGTTGGTTTCTTTTCTTAATTACTTCCATGGCTCCGATACGGGCATCCGGTTCGTTGGCAAACGATTGAAACGAAATATTCCACAGGGGCTGTCCTTTTTCGGGTGTAGAAACGAACCGCGCCGGTTCCGATTGGTAAGGACCATTAAACTGGCCTGTTTGTGCCAGGGTAGGTTCTGAACTACACAGAACAAGTACCAGTAAAATCCGCATTACAAAATTCATGTATGTTGTTTTGGCTAAGATACGGATAAAGAAGAGCAGAACATGCAGCACACCATATACTTCAACGACAGAGGATCTTTACTTTCATCTGCTTCAGATTCTGCCAAGCCTTTACCTTTGCGTCATGCGAATCCTGCTTCTCTTTTGCTTACTGATTTCTTCCTCATTCGGATATGCCCAAAAACTGGTTTTTTCGCAAGCCCTGGATTTTCACTCCCGAAATGATGCCTTCGAAATTATAGGCCGGTATGAACAACAATTGGTTACGTATTATCAGCATGGCAATCAGCGTAAACTACATTTCTATAACGATCAGATGGAGATCGTAAAAGAATGTTCTTTGGATTCCCTGTCCCTTCAGTCGGGCGATTCGCTTTATTTCCTGATTGATAAAAAAAAGCTAAGTCTTTTTTGTTTCCGCCAGAACCGTCGTTTGCTTCGTTTATATACAGCAGTGATGAATACCGATTATTTGATGTCGGATATGAAGCGGATCGATAGTATAGAAACCGATGCCTATCGTCAAAGCAAACGCTACTGGTTTCAATACAATGACGAGCACAGCCGCTTATTGATAGGAGATGAACGAAGTGAAGAAGATCAGAAAATTCTTCGCTACCGGATAGCCGATGCCGATGGTTCCATGCACACCTACCGCGAATGGACATGGCCGGTGGGAACCTTCTATCCTTCTACCGTAACATGCTTTAACCCATCAGGAAGTATTTATCTTTTAGGATCTGATCGCCCCTTGAACAATACACCTGATTCCTTTTTCATTCTTCGCTTCAGCAATCCGGAAGCCGGGGCCGAGAAGATCGGTATCGATCGCAAGGACTTTTATCTCCACGATATGCATCTCATAACCAATGATGATGCTCATACCCTGTATGTAACTTCCTGGTTT
>CAYWKR010000088.1:0-7337 GCA_964458785.1 uncultured Bifidobacterium sp.
AGGGTATTGCCGATTATCAGCGTATCATCAGCGAAGGACTCACCGATAAGCAATTACGGTACGAGCAAATTAAGGCGTATCGGGATATTGCCACTTCAGAAAACACGAAAATTATTCTCATGCCTGATAAAGGCGGAAATGTGATTCTCGATACCAAGTAAGCCCTACAGGGTACGATCGGCCTTTTTGGTATTGCAGGTATGGCACATGGGCTGCAGGTTACTGAGATCATTACTGCCACCCTTACTCTTGGGAACAATATGATCTATGGTCATCAGTTCGAAGTCGCTGGTATACAGATCAACATGAAACCCACCGTCTGAATTTTTAGCTTTGATCAGGTAAACTCCTTTCTTCTGACAACCTCCGGAAGCACAATGGGTTCCGTGGTGATGAAACACCCGCAACCGGCGGTGATTGGCAAAACGGGTATTCAGCAGTTCAAGAGGATACATTTTTTCGAACCGGTAATTATGTCCAATTTTTTCAGGTATCGACATCGTTTCAGGTTCCGGCAAATATCTGCATTTTGAAGTACTTTTGCCGGCATGGCCAGAGAAAAAACAATGCAATGCTCCTTCTGCTTGAAAAGTAATGATGAAGTGCACATGATGGTAAGTGGAGCAAAAGCCAATATTTGTGACGAGTGTATTGAAAGTGCATTGAATATTATCCGGCAGGATGAGCCTTCCTTTGCCCAGTTTCAGGAGGAGAAGCGTAAACCGGGCTCCCGACAGCCTGCCTTTACCTACAAACCGGTAGATATTAAACAATATCTCGACGAATATGTGATTGGTCAGGATGATGCCAAGAAAGTACTGAGCGTTGCTATTTACAATCATTATAAGCGACTGGGGCAACAGAAGAAAGATGATGTGGAGATTGAGAAATCGAATATTATCATGGTGGGAGAAACGGGTACAGGAAAAACCTTGCTTGCCAAAACCATTGCCCGCTTGCTGAATGTGCCATTTGCCATTGCCGATGCTACGGTATTTACCGAAGCCGGTTATGTAGGGGAAGATGTGGAGAGTATTTTATCGCGCTTACTGCAGGCGGCAGATTATAATGTACCTCTGGCTGAAAAGGGGATCGTGTTCATTGATGAAATTGATAAAATTGGCCGGAAGAGCGATAATCCGTCCATTACGCGGGATGTGAGCGGGGAGGGTGTGCAACAGGCCATGCTCAAATTGCTGGAAGGGGCCGAAGTACTGGTGCCTCCGCAGGGGGGGCGTAAGCATCCCGAGCAGAAAATGGTTAAAATAAATACTCAGAATATTTTATTTATCTGTGGCGGGGCTTTTGAAGGGATCGATAAAATGATTGCCCGCCGGATACAAACGTCGGCCATTGGTTTCAGAAGTCAGAACGAGCAAAATACACTTGATAAGGATAATCTCATTCAGTATGTCAATTCCCAGGATCTGCGGGCTTATGGATTGATTCCTGAATTACTGGGTCGCTTACCTGTCGTTACTTATTTGAAATCGCTGGATGCGGCCTCCCTGAAACGCATTCTCACAGAACCGAAAAATGCCCTGATCAGGCAGTATCAGGCCCTGTTCAACTATGAGGGTATTGAATTGCAGATCGATGAAGAGGTGCTCGATTTTATTGTGGAGAAGGCCATTGAATATAAACTCGGTGGACGGGGACTCCGTTCGATTTGTGAACTGATCATGACCGATGCCATGTATGAATTACCGAGCGATAAAAACAGAAAGAACTTCCGGGTGAGTCTGGATTATGCCCGGGAGAAGCTGGAAAAATCGAAATTTGCCTATCTCAAGGTGGCCTGAGTAACGGGCCGGTGGTAAAAGCCGGGAAGCCAGAAAAAATATCAGAAAAAACCCGATTTTTTTTCGAAATAAATTTGCTCCTTTGGTTTCTTCGGTTACCTTTGCACTCCCAAAATAATATCGGGTAAAGTTTATATGTCACAACGTATCAGAATAAAATTGAAGTCTTACGATCATAATCTGGTGGATAAATCTGCCGAGAAAATCGCTAAAACCGTTAAAAGCACAGGGGCTGTAGTGACTGGTCCTATGCCGCTTCCAACTGATAAAAAGATCTTCACCGTTCTGCGTTCCCCGCACGTAAATAAAAAAGCCCGTGAACAATTCCAGTTATGCACTCATAAGCGTCTGCTCGATATCTATACGTCTTCTTCCAAGACGGTAGATGCGCTCTCCAAGCTTGACCTGCCATCGGGTGTTGAAGTGGAGATTAAAGCCTGACCTTAATTTAATTACATACAGATCATCGTCATCCCCGCTCGTTCGGGGCGCTGACTAAAAATAAAAAGAGAATGAAAGGAATAATCGGAAAGAAGGTTGGTATGACCAGCATCTTCGAAGCCAATGGTAAGCAAACCGCTTGCACCATCATTGAGGCCGGTCCCTGCGTGGTTACTCAGGTAAAAACCGAAGCCAGTGACGGATATAACTCTTTGCAGATCGCATTTGGCGACAAGAAGGAAAAGAATAGCAATAAGGCTATGATTTCTCATTTTGCGAAAGCCGGTACTGCTCCAAAATCGATTGTAAAGGAAATCCGTAACTGTGATCTTCAGAAATCGCTGGGTGATACCATTACCTGCGATATTTTCTCTGAAGGCGATATGGTAAGCGTAATTGGTACTACCAAAGGAAAAGGATTCCAGGGGGTTGTTCGTCGTCACGGATTTGGTGGGGTTGGAGAAGCGTCGCATGGTCAGCACGACCGTCAGCGTGCACCCGGTTCTGTGGGTGGTTCATCCTATCCTTCCCGCGTATTCAAAGGAATGCGTATGGCCGGACAAATGGGGGGCGACCGTGTTAAAATCAAAGCCCTGAAAGTCTTAAAAATATTCCCAGAAAAAAATTATGTGCTCGTAAGCGGTTCCGTTCCGGGTCACAATGGTTCAATCGTTTTAATCCAGAAATAACATGCAAGTAGAAGTTTTAAATATAAAAGGACAGGCTACGGGCCGTTCAGTGGAATTACCCGATGAGATTTTTGGCATTGAGCCCAACGATCATCTGATTTATCTTTCTGTGAAGCAATATCTGGCTGCACAACGTCAGGGGAACAGTAAAGTGAAAACCCGCGCCGAAGTGCAGGGGGCTTCACGCAAACTGCATAAACAAAAAGGAACCGGTGGTGCCCGTAAAGGGAATCTGAGGAACCCGTTATATAAAGGGGGTGGTTCTATCTTCGGACCGACGCCCCGTTTCTATCACCTGAAACTGAATCGTAAGGTGAAAGACCTGGCTAAGGTATCGGCACTGGCACACAAAGCCAAAGCCAATAGTATTGTGGTGGTGGAAGATATGAATCTGGATACCCCTCGTACAAAGGAGTTTACGGCCATGCTTTCCGGACTGAATCTGGCCAATAATAAAACCTTGTACATTATGCCGGATTACAACGAGAATGTGTACCTCAGCAGCCGCAACTTGCCCCGTGTAAAAACCTGTACCCTCAGCGATACCAATACCTACGATATCGTGAATGCAAAGACCTTGGTTCTGACTGAAGAAGCTGCAAAAATTTTCACACAGGAAGAACTCGATCATCTTGCCTGAGCTGACCCAATAAAATTAAAGAGCAATGAAAGCATCTCAAATAATTAAACATCCGGTGGTTACCGAAAAAATCAATAAGCAAACCGAGAAAATGAACCGGTACTGCTTCGTGGTGGATAAGCGGGCCAACAAACTGGAAATCAAAAAGGCGGTAGAAGAGTACTATAATGTACGTGTGAATG
The DNA here is from genome assembly GCA_964458785.1 of uncultured Bifidobacterium sp. Taxonomy (GTDB): domain Bacteria; phylum Bacteroidota; class Bacteroidia; order Chitinophagales; family Chitinophagaceae; genus OLB11. Next base: position 3,755 of record CAYWKR010000088.1, read on the forward strand.
ATGTGAACACCGCGGTGGTTCCTGCGAAAGCAAAAACCCGTATGACAAAAGACGGAATTTTTACCGGAAGAAAACCGGGCTATAAGAAGGCAATTGTAACTGTTGCCGAAGGAGAAACAATTGATTTATACGCATTTTAATAGTAATAAAACATGGCACTGAAGAAATATAAACCGGTTACTGCCGGAACACGCTGGAGAATCGGGAATGCCTATGCTGAACTGACTACCAGTACGCCCGAGAAATCGTTGCTCGAGCCTACCAAGAAAACAGGCGGGCGTAATGCGCAGGGACGCCGTTCTATGCGTTATATCGGAGGCGGTAGCAAGCAGATGTACCGTAAAATGGATTTCAAACGCAATAAAAAAGATATTCCGGCCACAGTAAAATCGATCGAATACGATCCGAACCGTACTGCTTTTATTGCCCTGCTTTCCTATGCCGATGGTGAAAAGCGTTACATCATTGCTCCACAGGGATTAACTGTTGGTATGCAGGTGATGAGTGGTGAAACCATAGCCCCTGAATTGGGGAACTGTTTACCGTTGCGTAATATGCCTCTCGGTACGGTGGTTCATAATATCGAATTACAGCCTGGTCAGGGTGGAGTGATTGCCCGTAGTGCAGGATCTTCCGCTCAGTTGAATGCCAAGGAAGAAAAATATGCCGTTCTGAAGATGCCTTCTGGCGAATTGCGTAAAGTATTGATCAATTGCTGGGCTACCGTTGGTTCAGTATCCAATTCCGATCATGGGTTGGAAACCAAAGGAAAGGCTGGTGCCAATCGCTGGCTGGGTATTCGTCCCCGTAACCGCGGTGTGGCCATGAACCCAGTCGATCATCCGATGGGAGGTGGTGAAGGTCGTTCATCAGGAGGTCATCCGAGAAGTCGTACCGGTAAGTATGCCAAAGGAGAAAAAACCCGTAAGCAGAAAGGATCAGATAAACTGATCATCGTGCGTAGCAATGGTAAAAAATTAAAAAACTAAACAAGTAAAAGATAATTCATGGCTCGTTCAATTAAAAAAGGACCATACGTAGATGCAAAACTTGCTACCAAGGTGAGTAACATCAACGAAGGAAAAGCGAAAAAAGGTGTAATTAAAACCTGGAGTCGCCGTTCAACCATTACCCCCGACTTCGTGGGCCAGACCTTTGCAGTGCACAACGGAAACAAATTTATTCCGGTTTATGTTACTGAATTTATGGTGGGGCACAAACTCGGTGAATTTTCTCCCACACGTGTCTTCAAATCACACAGTGGAAATAAGTAATCAAAACGCAACAGTAAAAGAAATTAATATACAATGGAAGCAGTAGCCCGATTAAGAAATCATCCCACTTCACCCCGTAAAATGCGTTTACTGGTGGATGTGATCCGTGGTATGGAGGTGGAGAAAGCAGTGAATTTCCTGAAATTCAACGCACAGCATTCTTCACAACCACTGGAAAAACTGTTGCTCAGTGCAGTGGCCAACTGGCGTCAGAAAAACGAAGGGGGCGATGTTAGCACATTATACGTAAAAACGGTATTTGTCGATTGCTCACGCACCATCAAGCGTATGATGCCGGCTCCACAGGGACGTGCACACCGCAAACTGAAAAGAAGCAATCATGTAACCATCATTGTAGACCAAAAAGAATCAAAAAACTAATCGGGGGTATTACCCTTAAATAAAATATCATGGGTCAGAAAACAAATCCAATAGCAAGCAGGTTAGGCATCGTGAGAGGTTGGGACAGCTGCTGGTACGGAAATAAACACGATTATTCCGGAAAACTGGTGGAAGATGTGAAGATCAGAAAATACCTGAATGCACGTATCAATAAAGGAGGAATCGCCAAGATCGTGATCGAGCGTATGCTGGGTAAACTGATCGTAACTATTCATACTTCCCGTCCAGGTATCATTATCGGTAAAGGCGGACAGGAAGTGGACCGTATCAAGGAAGAGTTAAAGAAACTGACTTCGAAAGACGATGTACAGATTAATATTCTGGAAATTCGCCGCCCTGAACTGGATGCCCAGATTGTTGCCGATTCCATTGCCAAACAAATTGAAGGTCGTGTGAACTACAAACGTGCAGTGAAAATGGCCATTCAAACTACCATGCGGATGGGAGCTGAAGGAATAAAAGTGAAATGTGGTGGTCGTTTGGGGGGTGCTGAAATTGCCCGTTCCGAAGAAATCAAGCAAGGACGTACACCATTGCATACATTCCGTATGGATATCGATTATGCCAATGTGTTTGCCTTAACCGTATATGGTAAAATCGGAATCAAAGTATGGATTTGTAAAGGAGAAGTACTGAGTAAGCGTGACCTGAATCCGAATATCGTAGCCGGTAAAGACGATCGTCGTCCGGGATTCGATCGTCCGGAAGGACGTGGAATGGGTGATCGTCGTGATGACCGTCGTGGAGGCCCCCGCAGTGGTGGTCCCCGTGGAGCCCGTGCTAAAAATTAATATTGAAGAATCATTCTTTTAAGAAATAGAATATGTTACAACCAAAAAGAACGAAACACCGTAAAGCCCATAAGGGCAGAATCAGTACGGAATCGAAGCGGGGTACAACTCTGGCCTTCGGAACCTTTGGTTTGAAGTCGCTGGAACCTAAATGGATCACCAACCGTCAGATCGAAGCTGCCCGTCAGGCCATGACCCGTCATATGAAAAGGGAAGGGAATGTGTGGATCCGTATTTTTCCTGATAAGCCCATTACCAAGAAACCCGCTGAAGTAAGGATGGGTAAGGGTAAGGGTAATCTCGAATACTTTGCAGCTGTGGTAAGTCCCGGACGTATTATGTTCGAAATTTCAGGTGTTCCTTTAGATGTAGCGAAGGGTGCCTTATCGTTGGCCGCACAGAAATTACCAATTGCAACAAAAATCGTAATCCGCAGGGATTTCGTCGAAGCCTAATCGAATAAATAAGAAACAGTTATGGCAGCAAAAAATAAAAATAAAAACCAGGACCTGAGCGGCATGAGCCGGGAAGCCCTGCTGAATACCATCTCCGAAACAGAGAGCCGTTTACGCAAGATGCAGTTTAGTCATGCGATTACACCCATCGAGAATCCGATGAATATCCGGATTACCCGTCGCGAAATCGCACGCCTTAAAACACAATTGAAAAAAACTGAATCTGGTTTATAATTATTAAAGAAGTAGAACATGTCAGAAAATCAAACCATAAGCATTAGCCGGGGACGTCGTAAGACCCGTATCGGGCTGGTAACCAGCAACAAAATGGATAAGTCCATTACTGTTTCTGTAGAACGTAAAGTGAAACACCCGATCTATGGAAAGTTCCTTAAGAAGACCACTAAATTCATGGCACACGACGAGAAGAACGAATGTTCTATTGGTGATGTGGTGAAAATCATGGAAACCCGTCCGCTGAGCAAAAACAAATGCTGGCGTTTGGTGGAGATTGTAGAAAAAGTGAAATAACCCGTTCCGGTTCTCCCGGAATAAAGAATAAAAAAAACAGAAGCTGAAATGCTTCTACAAACTGAAAAGAAATGATACAACAAGAAAGCAGACTGAATGTTGCCGATAACAGTGGAGCCAAAGAGGTGCT